>DASUBD010000295.1:0-21263 GCA_035763445.1 Candidatus Angelobacter sp. | reverse complement strand
GGAAATGACGGGACGGCAACGGTAACCGGGATTGTTCTCGAAAACAATCAAGGTTGCCGCGTCGATGCTTCCTGTTATCTGCGGCTTCGGGTAGGCAGTGACGAAATCCGTGTGATCTATCATCCCGGAGAGGGAGAGGGTCACGTCAATAAGGCCGCTTATCAACAGGGAGTCTCAGTTGCAAAAGGCGCGCATGTAGAGGTGTACGGGAGATACAGCAAGCGCGCCGATGTCGCGATGATCGAGACCTTTAGCTCTGACAAATTTTATATCCCCGTTCTTGCCAATTAGCGGATGCTTATGACGAACATTTAATCCATTGATATTGAGGAACGGAAACTACGTGGCTGTCTTTTCGGCTACGCAGGTCGGGCTTCAGCGCAATCTTCGGTTGTGGGCTGCTACTGTCGTATTCCCAGGTCGAACTCTCCGATACGTCTCATCAGTTCTTGATTGATTTCCCGGATTCGTTCGGCGCGCAACATGAGCGGCAGTTTGTGGACATCCCTAATGGCCGCAACGACGGCGGGCCCAAGCTTCTCGTTTCTTTCCTGGAGGTAGCGCCAGAGATCGGCAAAGCGAGAAAGTTCACTCAGAAGCTCCTGTTCCTCAGGGGCCTGGGATTTAACGAGTTTTTCCCATTCATCACGGTCCTCGATCGGTGCGAGATCCCCACCTCGATTGAAACGTCTGAAGAACCGGGACAATTCCTGGAGCAATTTTTCCTGCGCAGTGTCACTCGACATCAATTCAACTCCCGCCTGCGAGAACTTATGTAGGCTTCAAATACTGCTTCTGGGAACTCCTGGCTCCAATTCAGGGCCAGTTGGAGCTCACGACGGTGCTCCCAATAGAACTCGAGTGCAGCCATTCTCGTCCCGGCAAGGGAGCCTCGCTGCTCGGCATCTGTGACGAGCCAAGGTGTACGCGACTGCCCAGCATTCAAGTGCCGTTCAATCGCGTTCTCGAATGCGCCGGGACTGATGATTCCGTGCCTGAACTCTGCTTCCAGTCGTGCCCGGGTGATGTTCCTTGCCTCGATCAAGGCGAAACGATACTTCTGCAATCTGTCCTGCATTGTTTAAATTTCCTTGCTGCTGCCGGCCGGCAGTTGTGGGTGACTACTGAATGGAAACCAGCACGCTGGCGCGCTTGGATATTCCGGTTTTAATGGCTGCCAAAAAGGCTGCCATCACGGTTGAACATGTCACGGAGAATGGGTCTCATCTGGCAGAGATAGCGATGGACGTCGCATTTGGGCAATCCCATGGCTCCGGCTATGGCGTCGGGATTCAGGATCGGACGCCGGTTCCTGTCTCGTTTCCATTTGTCAGGATCACCCGACTTCGTGAAGGCATGTTCCTTCAACGCCGCATCGGGGCCGAGGGCCGCAATGGTTTGCAAAACCGCGCGGTGCTCGTCGCGAAGATGCGGGAAATTGATGACCTGTTCCAGCACTTTGCGCGTAAGAACTTCTTCATCCACCGGGTCGCAGAACATGCTTTGCCGGTACGAAACTGCAGTCATATCCCCGACGGCGCGGATTCCAAAGTGTTCCTCGCGTTTGAAGTAGTCCCGCAAGGCTCCCATGACTAACGTGCGCAGAAGATAGCGCCGAAAAGCATTAGGAAGAGAGCTTAAGGGAGCATGGTGTTCAAAGATCGCCAGCAGTGCGGATACGGAACCGTCATACATGCACTCAAGCTGCCAGTCGGAAGGCAAGCCAAAAATTCTGTATGCTTTACGCTCCGCCATCTGCCTGGCCAGCGGCATAGTGCAAGCAAGAAAAACATCGAATGCCTGCGGGTCGGTGTGATTGCGGTAGGCAATTTCTGCAATCTGAAAGCGGAGTTCCCGGTCGGGAAGTCCGAACAAATAGGCAGATAATTCTGCCATCTGATCCCCGTCGAGAGCGGGAATGGCGTTACTCGTGAGGATTTCCTTGACGATTTCCAGTACGGGCGGCAGGAATGGAGTTGGGCTGCTCATTAGTCCACCTCCGGAGCATTTGCGACGGCGCGAGCGAAGGGTAGCGTGCCCGGCAGAAGCCGCGCGAATTCACCGGGATAATCAAGGCGGCGGGGTGTGGTTTTGTCTATTCCAGTTCGCGCTGAAACGTTCTTGGGTGTGAAGACGTAGTGCAGTTGGCCCAGTATTTGTACCGGCTTAACGGCAATAAGTTTTTTGTTGGCAATCAAATCAGTTACGGTCTCAAGCACGTGGACAGGTCTCCTTTCTGGTGCGAAGTTGGTGTTTGTTGCGTCGGAATACGTGCATCTCCCAAGCGAGTGGGAAACACTTGGCGATCAGGTTCATTGGCGGTTGTCGGCCGTTTGGAAAACGGAGTGTGCGTCGGTTTGGGGTGTTGATACTGCGAAATCGGAGTCACCGATCTGGGGAAGCTGGGTCAACGACGGTGAGGCTAGTGGAGATACTTTTCGGCGCTTACAACAGAACCAAGACAGGTGAAATGACTCAGCGAGTTTGGGCCCGCTGATGGCCTGTGAACCATGGACCCGCATTGAGACTTCTGACTGCTCAACGCTTTCGTGCAGTGTTGTGTTTTGGTGATGTTTCTCGGCAAAGCGGCGGCACGACGGTTGGCCCGGAAGGCGGGGTGTTTGACAGCAAAAATACCGTCTGGATTGCACCGTCAAAGTACCGATACAAAAGCGGACCAACACGGAGGAGGGGGCACTATCTGGGAACTACCGACGGCAATCCGGTAAAGTTTCTCAGGGAGGATCTCATGTCCCTGTTCCAACGAAAACCACTTGTGAAAACAGGATTTTTTGCACGAGAAAACCAAGTAGGGGGTAGTCAATTGCGGAGCCGCAGTTGGGGCATGGCGCGCGGCCCCGTTCGCATCGGAATATCGCGGAAATGCGACAGGCAAAGAAGCATTCAATAGCGAAGGACCGATGGGCCAACCACGACGGCGATTAAGAAACTCTCCGGGTTGGGTGTCGTAACGCCAACTGCCGATTCCGAACCCAGAGCGCCAGTACAGCCCTGCTGTTCAGGTTTTTGATTGATTCCCTGCATCCATTCGCCTCGCAATGGCAACCTTGGGGGGTAAGTCACTGATTTGAAAGCGACAGAAGAGAAGATTCCTTATTGCCAACCAACCGACTCTTTAAGGGCCAGGTATCCCACAATCAGCTGTGCATGGGTCCAAAGGAATCCACCTCTAAGCAAGAAGCCCCTTCCGGTACCGTTCATAAGCAGGGGAACTGCGGACGACGGAAGCCCGGTACCTGGGCGACCCGCGCAGGGCTCATAGAAATCCGGAAGCAGGAGAGACTATGCAACGCGCCGGCTGGTTCGCTGTAGTTGTGCTCCTATACACGTGCGTCGGCTGGACTGCCGACAAGCCTTCGCTGAAGCTGAACGAGGACGATACTGGAATTTCTGGAGAGGGGCGGCAAGTCTGCTGCCTGGATGACGGGCACTTTTCGGGAAGAGCCGGGCACCACGGTAGAAAAGATTCCATGGGAGGCGAGCAAGCTTCCAGCAATGAGTCCTCAGACCTTGTCTGGTACAGGCTGCGCTATGAGTTCACTCCTGATGCGCTTCAGGAGTTGCACCGGTCCAGGGGGGCCCCGCGTGGCGGTGGCGTAGATTCTGAGTTCCTTGTCGTCTACTGTGCGGGGTAGATTCAATGTTGTGGTGGCATATCCCGCTCGATTAGTCACGAGCTTGCGCGTGAACTCGGCGTCGTCGCCGTCAATGTCGAGTTTGACTTCGACAGGTACTCCGGCCCTTTGCTGGGATCATCCACGCGAACGCGCACCGGACACTTCTCACCCGGAAGAGCGTGGCCGGAAGCTGTCATACGCAGCTCGAACATGTCGCGCAGCACCTGCCCACCTGGATCACCGACCGTTTGAAGAAGAAACCTACATTGACCTCAAGTTGCCGCAGGGCAATCGCATCACGCTTCCGACCGACAAATCTTTGTACCAACCGGGCCAGACCGCGCACATGCGCGTGAACCGTTTTCGGCGCGAACAAGCGTGCTCTGGCCGGCACGCCGGTCAAGCTGATTATCGAGGATGAGGAAACCCAGGAGCAGTTTCACCAGACCGTCACCACCTCACGGTTTCGGTGTCGCCAGCGCCGACTGGGAAATCCCGCAGAAGCTCCCCTTGGGCGACTACCGCATCACGGCTGCGGTTGGTGACGAAGACTACAGCGGGCTGGCGAAATTCGCATTAGCCGGTACGAGCTGCCCACCTATTTCGTGCTGGTCAATCCTGACCGGACATACTTTCTACCTGGCCAGGACGCAAACGTGGAAGTGCGCGCCGAGTACTTGTCCGGCAAGCCGGTCCAGCACGCCAAAGTGCGCGTGGTTCGCGGCGACGAGTGGGAGTGGAACTACCACGATCAAAAGTGGGAGGGTGAGGAGACCGCACCGGTGGAAGGCCAGTTTGATGGCTCCGGGACGTTCATTGCCCACGTCAGCCTGAAGAAGGACTTTGAAAATTTCACACCGAACCAATGGCGCCGCTCCGAGGATTTCGATCTGGCAGCCTTTGTCACGGATCTTTCCACCGGACGTACCGAACAACGCCGGTTCCAGCTTGGATTAAGCGCGCTGCCGATTCATCTCTATGTCCAGAATTCAGGTACTGGCTCCGCCGACGCGCCCCTGCTGCTATACGTGACCAGTTCCTACGCTGATGGGACGCCCGCCTCCATGGCTGGGGGCATCGTGGGCTTCGTGCCTAAAGCGGAGGGCGACTGCGATGAACAGCCAGGTACCCCCAAGCGCGTGACACTGTCGAGCTTCCACACGAACCACTTCGGCGTGGGCCGTGTTGAGCTGCGGCCGTTATCGCCCGATTTGCTGGCCAGTTCGAACTGGGCGCGTATCTATCACAACCCCGAATATGAAAACCAAAAAAGCGGGTATCTGCTCCTGGAAGCTCGCGATGGTAAGGGCAACCGCGGTGCCGATGTTGAGGGCTTAGGTCTCGAAGTGGGGGGGATTCCTGAGCGTGAAAACCGACCATGCTCTTTATCCGCGCCGGCGATCCCATCGCGGTCTCTCTCTTCTTTCAAACACCATCGTGAAGGAAGCAGTCGTTGATTTATCCGGCGCCAGCGGCCTGCTTGTGTCTCAGGTGGTACACCTCAACCATGGGCGCAGGGAGATCACTTTTCCGTACGATCCACGGTTCCACGGCCAGCTTGACATTACCGCATTTGCCATTACCGGCAGCGAGGAGAAGAACAGCGACCTCATTGGCGAACGTCACATCCTTTTTCCCGGACCTCAGGAACTCCAGCTTGCGTTGCGGATGCGCAAGTCGCGTCCTCCGTCCGTGCGAAGAGGCCGCAGCCGACGTGAGCGTCCGAACTCCGGATGGCAACCCGGTTGAGAGCGCGTTGGGCGTGCTGGTATACGACCGCACCGTGGCCGAGCGCGTCCGCACCGACCAGCAGTGTGGTCGCGACTATGGCTTCAATATTTATGATTTTATGATGACTAGCCTAACGGTTCTGGTCCTTACTTCCAGACCCCTGATGGTCGGTCCGCTGATTCTGATCGCCAGTTTGCTGCGCGATGTGAGCCAGTATGGAATCGGCCGCCGGATGCTTTTGAAATGCGATGGACCTCCGCCGGCGGGAGCGAGTTCATAAGGTGCGGAGTGGAGTGAATTTGCCTAAAAACTAAAGCTTGATTTTCTTCATCCGTAGAACTTTCATACAAGCGTCGATAACCTGCGCGGGATCATCATCGTACTTGCTCCTGGCCAACTTTTGAATCAGCTCGTAGGTCCGCCTGTGGAGCCTCATGCTGATCCGTACCAACGTCGGCGAGGTTCGCTTGGGCAAGTCCGGGGCTGGGGTCTCCTCCATACGGATGAGCATTTCCGTCGCAACCTGCAACGCGCGTCCCTGGGAACCATAAATAGGTCCGGCTTTTTTGATCTCTTTCGCGGTCTCAACCGGAATGGTGTATTTGGTCACGACCACATGAGAGGAGTCGTGGCCAGGCGGTGCACGCTTTTGGCGGTTCCAAGCAACCATAGGTCTTTCAGAGAACGTCGGATTTTATCACGATCATTTAAATTCCGACTTCCAAGCGCCCGGTGAGACAATTTGCTTTCTTTTCCATTCGAGTGCAGCCCCAGCCGACTCGCATAGCGGCTTTTTTCAAGGGAAGGACTGTCCGACCACATGTTTATCAAGTATTCACCTGATTCTGTTTACTAATGGCAAGATCATTGCGCTGCAGTCGTCCGACTTTCGCCTTGTTCGGAAAAGGGTCAAGCCATGCCAATTGTGTGTGTCACTGGGGCCAAAATCGTTATCCTTCCTTATCGAATGACGTTTGTCCCAATTCGGACAAACATGCGATAGACCACGAACGATCAATCCAAATGCAAAAGGAGAAACAAATGACACGCACCATCGTCAGAATACTTCTTGTCGCGGTGTTTCTAGGGTTTGCGGCTTCCAGTTCAGCACCTCTGCTTGCCGACACCTCGCCCGTACCTCTGTGTTACCCCAAGCCCTGTCAACTGCAATGACGTGTTGATTTGTGAGTGGCCAGGACGTAATCTGGCCACTCACAAATATGGGCACAAGCGCCATTATCCTGGTCGCCATTGGCCTGCTGCTTGAAGCCTGGCTGCTTCTGGTTATTTGGCGGCGGCGCCTTCTCCGTGCGTTTCCATTCTTTTCGGTTTACATCTTGGCTGCGCTCGCGCTCGCATTCACAAAGCTCGCCGTAATCCACGACTATCCGACTTATTTCAAGGTGTTTTGGAGTGGAGAAGTTTTGTATGCAGCGCTGGCGCTGCTCGCGCTGCACGAGGCATTCAAAAGGTTGTTTGAACCCTTTCTTCGGATTTATTCCTGGTTTCGATTTGTATTTCCGGTTGGAGTAATTGTATTTGCAGGAATTCCACTTTTATACACGCTGTTGCGCCCCCCACACGAGGTGAGTCCGGTCACAAGCCTGATCTTATCTTTCGAACTGGGAGTCAATCTTCTGCAGTGCGGCCTTTTCATCGTATTCCTGGCAATCAAGCAAGTTCTTAATATAAGCACCCGCACGTACTCCTGGGGCATCGTGGAAGGGTTTGCCGCGACGGCCCTGGCGGGCCTCATGTACGCTGCGCGTTCTGAATTCGGAACAAAACTCGACTTTCTCGTCAAATATGGACCACCGGTGGCATATATTGTTGCGCTCCTTTTGTGGTTGGAGACGTTCATCCGGGTCGAACGGGATTCACGCTGGATGCTCGCAATCAACCCGGAAGAGCTTGCGGCAGAGGTGGCCGCATACACGCGAACTCTAAAACGGCTACTTGAAAGGCGACGATGATCCTCGTTCCCGTGCTTGTCTTCCTGCTCTTTGCTCCTGTCGCAATCTTTCTGCAGCGCCTCTATCGCTTTCGCAATCGCACGATCCACGAGGTAACACCTTTTCTACGCCGCATAAATATTGAAGAACTCGAATCGCTTTTGGATAGCCGGGGTGAATACGCGCTCCAACAGAATTTGACCGCAGCGTTATTTGCGAAAGCGCAGCTGCGCCGTATTCATCTGTTTCGCGAAAAACTCAAGTGTGCCGACCACAACGCCTCTGTTCTGCAGCAGTGGGCCGTCTATGAACTGGACCGCACCTATGTAACGCATGACGATCAGGTCCGGACGAATGCTGCGTGTCTGCTGGAACTCTGCAGGGAATTTCGAATTGCCGCGTTTTGGATTCAGATCCAACTAAACCTTTGGTACGTCAAACTGGCATTACTGCCGGTGCGAAGGATCCCATTCCTATCGTGCCTGCGCACAATCGATTCTTTTGATTTGTTGGACTGCTATCGCCAGCTTGCGGAGAAAGCTGCTGCCTTGTCGAGTGTGACATCGGGCGAGAGCTGCCGCTTGAACTGCGCCGACCTCCTCTAACAGAATTTCGATTTTCGGAACAAAGTGACCGCACAACTGCACCTACCTAGTGGCACGATGCCGTATACATTTTGTTCTTGACACGATGCCGTGGACAGCCTATTCTTCTCGCCGGATTGATCGTCCTTACCGGAGCAGAAGGAGCCACCGCCGGGCTGTGCATTCCCCTTGGCAACGCAGCTCGGCGGAATCTTAGAAATCTCTAAGGCGGAGTGGCGATCCATTCGGAGCCCCACACTACCCAGGCCCGCGGAAGGGCTATCCAGAGGACCGCAGCTGCGCGCGGTCCTTTGGAAATGCGACTGGTTGCGGCTGAGGGAAAAAAGATCTCATATTACGAAACGCTCTTGCGTTCAGGTACAAAGTAGGCGCGCAGGTTTAACCTGGAGTTTGGGATCTCTTTTCCGGGAAGAAAAACTCCTGAGTCGCTGTCTCTTTAGCTGAGCCTCTTCTAATACAAGACTTCCACAACGGGTCCTCTTCATCCTTCTTTACTGAGGAGCTGATTAAATGTCCGTATTACCTCGAATCACCAACCCTTTTGAACAAGCGCAATTCATGCGTGCGATCAACTATCACTCGCGTCTGGCGAAAGTTACCTCCTATCTCCAAGATCACCCCCAGGAATTTGTGACGCTTGCCAAGGCGGCGAGCATCGCGTGCATGGAAAGAACCGCATTCTCAAGGTTTTTTAAACGCACAATGGGTGTAACGTTTTCCGAGTTTCTGCGTCGTTGGCGCGTTGCGCTCGCGGTTGAACAGATGTTAAACAGGGATCATTCCCTCGCTTACATCGCGTCCGCCGTTGGATTCAAGAACCTCAACAGCTTTGGCCGAACGTTCAGAATTGTGACTGGAATTACCCCGTCCGAATACAAGCGCCGTGGCCTTCGCCTTCATCGCATCACTTTGCCTGTCGCAAGCCGGCTCAGAACATCAAAGCCCGCCAACCGAAATCAATTTCCGGGTGACTGAGAGACCGGGCAAATTGTTGCGGAATAGTTGCCAACCATTTGGGAAATAAAATCAACAGTCAGGTGGAGTCCATTTCAGCTACTCGCGTACGATCTGCAGGCGTCTTAAATGCTGGAGAGACTTAAAGGATCTTCTCAGACCGACGCTGAACTGGAGGACTCGCAGATGCAAAAGTTCAAGTTGTCTGTTTTGGGCGCTATCTGCCTTTCGGTTGTGATAGTGGGCTCTTTCTTTGCCACTCAAAGGACAGCAAGCGCAAGTAGCGATGATGTTAGCCACCGCCCTAGTTGGGAGCGCATCAACAGGGCGGCCACAAACGCCAAAGGCGGTGACCCCGCGGCAATTTCCACTCTGGCTGACGAGGTGTTCCGGAGCCACGGCATCGACCAGATGACAACCACCGTCGCTCCCTTTGTGAAGGGTCGGCTGCTACGAGCCGAGGCCGATTTCCAGAACGGCAAGGCCAGCGGCATCACTGAAGACCAGGTCGCCGCGACGGTGAATCAGCTAGCGGATCGCGTCAATGCTCCGGATTACGCCCACACCAACGCATCCGAAGTTAAGAAGCTGCGTCTGAGAATGATTACGCTCTTTCCTGCATTGATTGGGAGGGGGCCAGCGGCCAGCCGAGACGACTCGCGCCCTCACTTCGACGCAAAAATGAGCCCAATCGAGGCGTTTGAAGTGACCGCGATGATGATTGAGCAAAAGATGTTTAATCCGGAGTTCCAATTGTCGGACAAGGAAAGGCAAGAAACTCCTGGCGGACAAACTTTGGCCTCCAATCGCCATGGTGAGCGCACGCAGGAAATGTTGAATGTAGCGCAACGCGGCATCAACTTGATGGGCTTCGACCAAATGCAACAGCAATGTAAGCATTCACTCGATCTGCTTGGCATCGAAGGGGGGACTCAATGAGGCACCGCGTTATATTGTCGATAGTTCCGATGGTTGCCGGGCTTTTGGCTCTGACCATCGGCTGCGGAGGAGGCGGCAGCACCCCTTCCGGTCTCTTCTTTAAGGTCCACACAACCGTCACGGTCAATGGCATTGTAAATGACGATCCAAACGTGAATGTTGGAGGATTTGTCCCGCTTACCGGGATTGAACTCGCCAATGCCTGTTCGCAGAACCCTGGTGGACTAACCGGATTCGGTCCAAATACAACCGATGGAACCGGGCATTTCACAGTCAGTGACTCTAATTCAGGAGTTGCAATTGGACCAAGCTGCGAATGGCTCTTTAGCCGTGGAACCTCCAACCAGTGCCCGGTGCAATCAGTGAATGAGCAACATAATGTCACATTCTCCGGCATGGAAGTTGCACTGGCTTGCGGCGTGACCGTAAATACGTTTGCCGCCAGTCCGGCAACAATCGATCCGACCGCTCCCCCTGCGACCATGACCATCACCGGGCACAACATGTCTGCCACATACGCGATGCCCAAAATTGATTTTTACGATCAAAATCGGACGCTGTGGTTGGAAGTTACGGCCCTCAGCGTATCCTCCGATGGAACTTCGTTGGTATTGCCGGCGAATCAGATTACGTTTGCCGACGGGGAGTATGCTGCCGTGGTCTCCGTAATGCAAGCGGATGGCACCTGGAACAGCGTTGGCGGAGCGGATATTCACGTTGCCACGCCAGTAAGCCCTCCTTCGGGCGGGGGAGGAGGGTGCACAGGCAGGAACTGTTTACCTCAATGCTAGATGTTGCACAAATAATCTGCGAGGGCAGCCCACCAGGGCTGCCCATAGTCGCCCGTCATTGTTGGCGAGCAAGCTACTTCGTAAAGTGCCTCATCATAATTCTGTTGCTGATGGCGGTCAGCCCATCGCAAGAGTCCGTCTCGCTCCAGGTGGTACCATCCCCAAGAAACAGGTACCCGAGCATCGCGCTCAAACACGGAATCGGCTTAGTGCATGAAGAGGTCTCAACCCGCTCTGAGCATGCGCAAACATATTATGACCAGGGCGTTACTTTCCTTTATGCATATAACTACATTGATGCTATTCGATCATTTCAAGGCGCCCTGCGCAGCGACCCCAAATTGGCAATGGCCCATTTGGGGTTGAGCTTCGCATTCGAGGATATGCTGGAAAATGCCGCCGCGCGAACCGAAGAGCGCAGAGCCGAAGCCCTGGCTTCGTATGTTACGAATCGGGAAAAGACGCGGATCGCATTTGCGAAACCAACAACTTGGGGTATTGCAGCAAGGCAGCCAAAGCAATGAAGCTAATGGATATCTCACTGCTCTCGATACGGCGCTCAATGCTGACCCGAACAATATCCAGCTCTTGATTCTCCGGGGGAGCGCCTCTCAGAGTATGGGAACAACTGGCGCTCAACAATCGCTTCTGTATTTCAAAAGAATACTCGCCCTCGATCCCGAAAACCCTGTGGCACATCATTATTTGGCGCACTCGTATGAAATGCTCAATGACATTCCAAGAGCCATGGAACATGCCAGAGCCTTTCTCCGCAGCGCGCCAGCTCTGCCTCATGCACATCACATGTACGGGCACGAGTTGTTGAGATCAGGTCAAATCAAGAGCGCGATTTCTCAGTTTGAAAAAGCAGATCAGTTGGAAGAGGCCTCCTTTAAAACCAACCCAAAGGCCCGCACACAAGATTGGCACTATCGGCATAATCTTAACCTGCTGGCAACGGCTTACAGGATTGCAAACCAGCCATCCAAGGCGGAAACCGTTTTGCAGCAATTGGCAAAGCTTCCCACTGTCTCTGAAGTCGATGAATACTATGCCGTGCAACTCCCTGCATTTTACCTGCTTCGGGGAGACTTTGATGGCGCACGACGGAGCATCCATTCTCTGCCACCGACTCACAGCGCCGTCGGGAATACGTTGCGACATGCAATCCGCGGGAGCAGCGAAGCTGCGTTATCTCAATGGAGATTGGCGGAAATAGATCTCTCGGCGGCAAGAGCGTATTTCAGGGAAGTTCCTCTGGGATGGCACCCCTTCCTGCAGCCATGGATTACGACTCTGAAAACGCAGCTAATGCTGGACCGTGATTCCCATGAAGCTGTTTCTGAGGCGCTCTTATCAGCCTCACGCAATTGCCTGCAATCTCCCGGGACGGACGAATGGGCCGATTCCGTGCTTCATCTTGAATACTTGGCCGGCATTGGCTGCCGCAATCACCTTCGGGCTGTAGTCCTCTCTATTCACAAGAATTTGCAAACGCTTGGCGCTAGCACCCCGGAAACAGCAAGGGCGGCACGACACGGTTCCTGCAAATAAGTGGTTGCATTCGAGCCCCAGACGAAGCTTCGCTACTTTGGAGCGGTAAGGTACAATCCGTGACCTAAGGTCATAAAGTTGACAACAGGAGTTCCATCGCGGAATGAACAGCAGAACGAAAGGCATTGCTGCCATTATCTTTCTAGGGCTGTTGACGGCCGGATTCTCGCACGCACAGCAATTTACAAAGGCCGAGATTGGGATCAATGGCTCGCTGCTCTATCCAAACCGGCTATTTGGACTCACCGATACCGGGGCAGGGTCCCGATTCACATACAATCTATCGCCAAGCTTGGCCATAGATTCTGAGTTTGATTCTTATTTCACGAATCTCGATGAACACCTCACACTCGACGGGGGGAGAGCAACAGTATTTGTTGCTGGTGTCAAGGCGGGTCTTCGACGGGACAGATACGGTGTCTTCTTCAAAGCGCGTCCAGGCATCATGAGTTTTGGCGATGTTCTTACCAGCGCCGCCATTTTAGGCGATTTCCGGACCGTCCGTAAAACTCATGCCGCCTTAGATTTGGGGGTTGTTACCGAATTTTATCCTACAGCACACATCATCTTGAGAGTCGATGTCGGCCAACTCCTTACCCGAGTGGGCGATTCGACGGTTGCGAATTTTGGCAATGGCGCGAGCGTGATAAATCTTGGGCGGATCGGCGGCCCGTTACATGTCGAGATTGGAGCCGGTTATCGACTGGGCGATATCATTCACCAGCACGAAACTTCAAGCAGCCCACGCCGATTTGAGGCTGGCGCGCAATATTCCCTGTTTTCCTCCAATCGCGGCTTCGATGAAATCGTTCGCGACGAGTCGGGCGTGGGGGGCTGGTTCACATGGAACTTCAGCAAGTACGTTTCGTTTGATTCTGCTGCGACGTTCTTTCCTCGCAAAATCCATCTTGCCGATATCCAGCAGGGGGGAAAGATTTTCCAGGCATTGGCTGGCCTGCGAGCTGGCATCCGCCGAGGGAATATTGGCGTTTTCGGGAAATTTAGGCCAGGAATGCAGCGGTATACTCTAACCCTGAATAATGCCGAGACATTTCAAGATATGCCTTTCACCGATGTTGCCTTTGATACGGGTGGCATCCTTGAAATTTACGGCGGACGACGGACAACGATTCGCTTTGATGCCGGAAATACCGCCATCTATTTTCGGCCAAGAACCGTAACAGATGCTCAGGGGAACCGTCTGAGCGTTCCGGGGTTCGTCAACAACACGATTCAATTAACCGCTGGAATCGGATTTCGCTTTTGAACAATCTTTCCCCGTCCTCCTTTGTTGTGGATGTGGGGCCTAATTTTTCACGGGATATTCCTGTGATACCGAATCAGGCCTTGATTGCGCCAATGCCCGCTATTTCACTGGCTGGCCAGTTCGGGCGGTTTCTGAGCCCTGATCCGAATCGGCGGAGATCCAGCCGACCCGCAGTCGCTCAACAGGTACGCTTATTCGGGCAGTAGTCCGCTTTCCAGAATTGATCCGTCCGGAAGGAGCACAAGTGAGCTCGTCATCCCAAGGCAATCCCTACAAGGTGCTTGATGCTGCCGCACGTGATGCAAGGCAAAATGATGACTCCCTCGTTCGTGCCTTAACGGACGCCGTATTTGCATTCCCTCGGATGCTCTCACGGATGCCGGAGGTGATTGAGCAATCTGTCCAAGATAGGCTCGTCAACGCTGAATTAGCATACCGCCACCGATCGCAACAGGGTGTCCGCGAGGAAGACATTGTGCAGCTCGTCAACTCGATGGCAGATAAGCTGCACGCCCCAGCATATGCAAAGACCAGTCTCAAACAGGTACGCGTCCTTCGTATGCAATTGCTGCTGGCCTCTCCATTATTCATGGGTCAAGGCTTAACCGCTCAGCACATGCCGGTTGGCGGCTCGGTCAATTCAGAGATGTCGCCGTTGCAAGCAGTCCACCTCTTAAACTCCTTAATCGATCAAAAACTTATCAATCCTGCTTTTCAAATGGAACCAGCGGAATGGGAACGTTCGCAGTCAAGTCTAGAGATGGAGCGGATAAAGGAAGCCCAGAAGAGATTGCAGTTCAGCAAGAGTTCGGGTGGCCCTCCGAGAAGCGCGATAAAGCTGCACAAAAGAAACCGCGACTTACAAATTGCGCTCTCCCAAGCAGGCTCAACCCTTTCATTCTTGGACGCGATGAACCTGGTTGATGAAGGGTTTACCGCGCTCAAATTAAACCGTTAGAGAGGAACATTCTTTTGACCGGCTGCCCCTCTTCAGGCCCAACCCTTCCCGCCAACCACATCGGGGCGGGAGGGTTTTTGTGAGCACATTCACTTCGTTTGATCTGGCTCCTCCCGGTAGTTGCTCCTCTGGTCCACCTCTGGTCCAATTGAACCTTACTTGGGTATGATCCAACTTCTCACTCCCATAATTTCGAAGCATAAGAGAGCTTATGACGCTCACCGACCAGCCGTTCCCCACAGGTGGCACCTTCCCACGCTGCCAGCGCTGCCCAGCAACCTGAGCACCAGGCGCTCGGCGCTCGCAGCGCCGTAACATTACATCCGTCCATAGAGCAACCCTCTTATCGCGCATCCACCACTCCCCGCCTCCAACCCTGAATTCCCCTCGCCTCTTTATTTGAGCTTCCAGCCCCCAACAGCAACACAGCAACGGAACCCCAGGTGGTTGTCTTCGCGTCTTTTGCCCACTTCGCTCCGCCCGGGTGACCGCCGCTTGGCCGCGGCTCGGACGATCACTCGGTCTAAGCGCCAGATTTCGCGCCCCGCGCCAGTGTGGACACTCTCGCTCAGGCCATCGAAGCAGGACAGAACGACGCACTCGCCTCGTACTTGGGGAGTCAATGAGTTCGCGAAAGACCGGGTGCCAGTCAGGTAAGACCTCCTTCGCTGGCAGCAAGGTGTGCCATAGATGTGCCATGAACCTTGCACTGTCGTAGGGTCCAGGCCGTCCTGCTTGCCGCCTTGCAAGGTGTGCCATAAATGTGCCATGAACCTTGCACTACCCTACGCCAAAATGGGCTTTTTCGATGCTTTTTGTAAGTGCTTCCGTGCGGGCTAAGTTAAGGTAAGCGCCAGATTCTAAGGGGCTTGAGATCTCTCGCTCCACGTGACTACGAATCAGAAGGCCGGGAGTTCGAATCTCTCAGGGCGCGCCATAAAATCAATAACTTGCCGAGTTCCTGGTTGCAGCACAAATCCCTCGTGTGCCCGAAAGTTCACCGACTCACCATGTACGTCGGCAAGATCCTTTGCACAAGACGAATCCAACAGTTGTTCTCTTTACTTACGCTCAAGTGGAAAGCGATCTTTTCTGCCTGGAAGGACAGTTCACCCGCCAGCCGTCTTGGCGCTTACGATCTTATCGAATGCCAGGCCGCTTGAGCGCTCGCCTCGCCCTGTCTGCTTTTGCACTCCAAGCCACACGTACGCCTCGCCTTTGGTCCAGCGTGTCCGCCGGAAGGACTGATCCACAATAATGCCCGCGCGCGGCACCTCTTCTTCATGCAGGAAATAAGGTTGCTTCACCGTCTCATCCAGTCCCTGGCGGATGAGCGTGGTGCGAGGCGGAATTTTTTCCGGCGGCAGCGTATCTCCCTCGATGATCCGGAGCATGCGGCTGCGCTGGAGCTGGATTTCTCTTGCCGAACCGGGAACGTGTACGGGAATGAACGGAATGAAATGTTCCGGCACGCTGGTCATCGCCAGGTATGCGATGCCTGCCTGGAAAGGAGGCGGCGTTCCTCCGCCGGCGGCAACCAGCCGCTCATGGTATTGCAAAGTTTCATTTCCTTCGTCTTTTCCGGAACGCCCTTTGCCGGTCAATGACGGAATAATTTTTTCCACGGCCCATACCATGTTTGCCACTTCATCCCGCGCCAGCTCCACTTCTTCCTCCGGGTCGCCGTCCATGGTTTTGGCGACCGCGGGCGGTATGAACAAACTTGTATCCGCCTGGCGCTCTGTGAGGTTTTCAGAATTGATCTGGAACATTGCCCAGCGATGCCAATTGTCCTCGGCCCCTGTGCCCGCCGCGATGATCCAGAATCGCTCCCCAAAAGTATTGGTCACCGCCATACCATCAATGCGGGCCAGCGTGCCTGCAGGCAGAGTAAAGGGAACCATGAACCAATCATTCGCATAGATCAGGGCAAACTCCATCAGGAGCAATTGCGCCAAATCCGTGGTGGAAGGCTTCACTGAGCCAAAGTCGGTTTTGCGATCTTCCAGCGCCCACCAGCGCGGATCAGGCATTCCCTGAAAGCTGATGGGCGCAGGCAGAAACGAGCTCACGTTCACCTGTTCACCCGGATCAAGCGCGCCGCCCAGGTCGCCAGGAGCATAGTCAAAGGAGTACCAATCCAGGTGGCCTTGCGCATATTGCTCTGCTGCCAGTACGCGCTCCTTGCCTTGCAGCGGAGCGGAGCAGGCAAACTGATATTCCAGGTAAGGTGGCTTCCACGCATCTTCATGGTCTGGCTGATAGTAGAGCGCGGCAAACCAGTGCTCAAATTCATCGCCCAGCGAATCCAGCTTTGTTTTGTCGGCAGGGAGCGCCAGCGTGATTCCCTCAGATGCGCGGTTAGTTGGATCGGCGCTCAGGAAGAGATGGAGATCGCCGCCATCAATGCAGCGGCCCGCCAGCGCCGCATATTGCTGCCATGCCTGGCGATGCGCATAAACGAAATCGGTGGTTTCATCCTGCGCAGGTAATGTAATCGGATAAAGCGTGAGGTACTGCGAAGCGTAGGCCTGCAATCCGGCGTCCTTGAGCATGTTTCGCCACTGCCGGCCCAGTTGCGCCCGCAGATCAAAGCGCATCTTTTGCCCATTCCATGCCCAGTGCACGGTGCGCTGTTCCGCTTTGGTTTCCAGCGGGACGTTGGATTCAAATGGCTCAGTGGGGCCGCCCGCAGGCTGGTACTTTGTGACTGGCGTAGCTCGCATCTTGACCTTGGTAAGCACCGGCGAGCCGGCATCATCTGCCTTGAACTCCCCAAGTTGCCACTGCTTGGTCAGCATCCAGAGAGGGTCACGGACCTCGGCTTTCAGCGCGCGATCAAAGTCAGCGCGGCGCGGCCTTCCTTCCAGCCGGTTCCATACCGTGATGGTGGGAAACAACTGCTCCCGCAACGCCAGCTTCATGTCAGGGACAACGTACTTCAGGTCCATCGGTCAGCTCCCAATCTTTTCGTAAATGCGGTTATTGATCGCCAGGTTGGTCGCGATGTGTATCTGGTACAGCGTTACGGCCATCAGCGTTGCGGGCAGGAACTGTGAATACGGTGAAGCATCAATCTGGGATGGCTCCACTGCTCGTGACTTTGCCGCATCCAGCGTTTCATTAATGCTATCCACCAGGTCGCTCCATGACCAGCGGCCTTTCAGCACCGCCGGGACGGCCAGCAGCATGGCCTGTGGCGGCTGTGAACTCGGACGATCAAAATGGAACGTGACTCCGGAGGTGATGTCCGTTCCTGGCACCAGTTCAGGCCACTCGTCCAGCAGCAAGCCGCATTGCGCGGCTGCGCGATTGAACGCAGCAGGAAAATAAGCCGTGTACAAAAGGCGGTTGCCGGCGCCGGCTTTCGTGGGATCAAATTCCAGGCCCAGCCACCGATCGTCCGGTTGGAACGGAAGCTGCACTGCTTTCAGGCCGAGAAGGTCCGCTCCAAAAATTTCGCTCAGCACTGAAACATTTTCCCAGGCGTTCATCTTTTCCCTGACACGTGCCAGCCCATAAAGCCAGTCGTCGACAGGGAAGCGGAGGCCTGCGGCTTTCAGGTCGGTCAGCAAGGCCGGTGCTGAAGTGAAGCAGTTGCCGAACTCAAGCCCATTGCTATCACCCAGCTTGAAGCGGGGCACAATTTGCATTTCATCGCCAAGGATGTTGTGGGCCGCTGTGCGCAATGCCTGAACACGGTTTGCCGGAGACATGGCAGCGGCAGCAGTCATGGCGGATTGCGTTGTCTGGATTCTGTTGCTCACGTCGTCTGCCAGGGCCTTGACTTTCCCCGCCAGCGTGTCTTGAAGGTTGGGTATGGCGGCGCTCTGGTCCGCGATGTCAAGCGGCACAGCATCATGCTCCGCCAGCGCAGGCCGCAGCGCGTCAGCGCCGGCGGCAAAATCCACCAGCTTGTTCCCGCCAAACTTGAGCAGGTTGTTGATCTGGCCAAGGCGGCCATCAAATTGCAACTTTGTTGCCTCTACGGAGCTTTTGTAAACGTTTGGATCGACAGGCAGAGGCGCGGTGGTGCTTGAGGCAATCAGCCCTTCAGCTTTTTGCAGCATAGCGAGCCGGTCAGCATCGTTGGTGAGCGTTGGCCAGGTTGCCATGAGCGTGGCATAGTCTGAGCTCTTGCCGGTCCAGCGCACGGAAAATTCCTTGAGCTTGTTTGCGATTGCATCATAGATCGCGCGAATGTCAGAGTGAACGTGACCTGTGCCGGTTTGCGGCACTCCATAGAGCGCGGCCTGAAGAAATGCGTCAGATACTTTGCGCGCATAATCATCCAGGTCAGATGCGTCCGCTTCAAGCGCCACCAGGCCGTCACGCAAAGGGATAAGCGTGGAGATGGCCTGCTGTAGCCTGCCGTTCAGTTCGGCATCGTCCCACACGGCATCGTCGGCTGTTTGGTTTTCCAGCGGCATGGCCATGTCAGCTGGGGATAATGGCCGGCTCTTCAACACCAGCACGCGCAAGCTGCGCACCAGCGGAGCCAATTCCATGAAGGTAGTCTTGCCGGCAACTGGCTGCGTGTACTCGATGGTCACTGCCACGTCAGGATGAGCGTCCGCTCCATAACGGACGAGTTGTACGATGCGGTCATCCAGCTCTGACTGTGCCTGGTCAAGATCAAGGCTGGCGAGATAAAGAAGGTCCATTGGCTGCAAGCCAAGATCTTTTTGCGAAACAGTAACCGTCTTGGGCGCGGCCAGAACTGGCGTCGTGTAAGTAACACGCGCCACAACGTTGGCCGGGTCAGGAAGCCGCTCTGAGAGCCAGAGATTCAACGGGGCCTCAGCCGTGGCGCGCGGCGTCATGGCAACGGAACTGGGAGAAACATTCGGATCAGCCGTGGGGTCAAGGTGGAGCGCCACGCGATGCGTGAGGGAAATGCCGTTGCGGGGCGTGTTCACTACCTCAACCTGCGGAGGATGGCTGCCTTTGCTGTATGCAGTGGTATTGGCCGCGGCGCGGTCAAAGTTGCCCTGCACCACCTGATAGACACTTTCCGCCATCACCAGATCGCCGAGCGCGTCATAAAGATTGAGCAGCGCGTCAGCTTCGTTGTCCAACGCCTGCTGCTCTTTATTATTTGATACCGGAGGCAGTTGGCCCGGGCCCAGGCCGCTGGGCATTCCAAACGGATAAGATTTCTTCCCGCTGTTGCGTATTTGCCTGGCCAGGCTCTCGCCATCGATGACGTTGCGCGCCTCCAGCAGCGTAATGTCGGTTGGATCGGCCGGCACGGTGCTCTTCAATTTATTTGCCACCAGGGGAAAGGCCTGGCGCAGCGGATAGATAAACTTGTCCACTTCCGCAAGATTGTGATCGTCATGCAGGCCACGCTCAAAGAAATAGCCGAGCAGCGCCGCCAGGGTCTGTCCATTGCGAATACCTTCCAGAATCTCCATGGCCCGGCGCACCCGGTCAGATGACAGGTTCACCGCCATGGCATCTGGGTTCGCGGGCGAAGCATTCACCTTGTACGCATTCTTCAGGATCGCCGCAGCGGCCGCGTGGTTGAGCGAAGGAGCATGAATGTATCCTGAGTTTGCGGGATCGTATTGTAGCGGCGGATCCTGCGGACGCTGGAAGGTCGCCGCCAAATCGGGAGCAAGTTGCACCGGAGAGAGTTTCTGCTGATTTGGACGCAGATTTTCCAGCCACGCATACGCGCCCAGGTAAAGGCCGGTGGAAGCCCCTTTTTCATTCTGCCGGCGCATTTCTTCCAGTCGCGTGGTGGTCAGCGCCGTCTTCCAGGCATCCACCCGGTAGGAGCAACAATCCACATGTTCGGCAAACAAGCGCTCCAGCGCGGCGGTGGAGGTGTTTTTCAGAAAATCCAGGGCAGAAAGAACCTCGCGCAAATCCGCGGTTTCTACTGCGTTCCGCAAGACGGATGGCAGCAGAATGTATTCGCCCAGCGTGGTGGTGGCGTTTCCCGTGATCTCCGGACGGGGTGAATACAGGTGCTGGAACTTGCTCTTTCCTGCATCCGCCGCCGATTGCACATGAATGAACGCCGGCTCCCGGCGCTCCACTGCTGAATCTACCAACGCGTGGTTTTCAAGCATTCGGATGGCTGAATCCCAATGTCCCAGCATCATCGCATGGCGCAGCAGCAGATATAGCAGCGCCGTCGGCTCGGGATTTCCACCGAAATCCTGGCGGCGGATCACATCCAGCGAAGATGTGGCCAGCCACTCCATGTAGTTCTTCTTGTCCGGCGTATAAGCGCGGACCGGCTTGGTTTCAGAAAGTGGCACATCGTCCACTACGGGACCTTGCAGGAGAGCGCTGGGACCATAGAAAAATTTGTCCATGATCGGCGCCGAAGTATTGGGATCAGCTCCCACTCCCGCCAGCAGCTGCTTGCTGCGTGTCTTGAGAAAATCCGCGATCGCGGCCCCCCACAGCGCGCCGCGCTCATAAACCAGCTTGTTGTACAACTGGTCAAAACTCTCCGCATATCTCTGGTGATATTCCACTGATCCCGAATGCAGCCCCACTACGTCCAGTAAGGTCTGGTGCTTGTCGCCGGCCTGGCCTACGTGAGCCACAGTCGCGGCCATGTTCTGCCAATCTTTATCCATCCGCGCCAGCAGGGTGTGCAGCCGTTGCAGATAATCCCCACCACCAATCCCGGTCAGGAAGACGCCGGTCGCGTTCCGCCCTGACTGATAACGCGAGAACGGCATCACCGGGAGAATTCCGTAGGGCTGTTTTCCTATGCGAATGGCGGGGACAGGGCCGCGTCCGGAAACGTAGCGCGTGAAGAACCAATGTGTGGCCGCGATGTCAGCGCGAGAGAAAATCGGCGCCATCATTTCTTCCATCATGTAGCCCATGGTGGCCTGCCACAGGGCAA
>DASUBD010000294.1:0-5647 GCA_035763445.1 Candidatus Angelobacter sp. | reverse complement strand
AACTCCAAATACATAGATCCTTCGACTACGCGCCATACATTTTGAATGTTTTAGAGTCTTCATGAGCTCCGCTCAGGATGACAAATGGGAAGTCCCCCTCGTCGCAGTGACTTTAATTGCGGAGATTATGATTTTGCGCCCGTTGCGTCCTTTGCGGTGAACTCTTCTTATGCCGCCGCTCGTTTCAACCACCCTTGCAGGTTCGCGCCCTGCGCCGGGTTGATGGACGCCACATGGATGTAATGCTGGCGGCTGAGGTCGCATAGAAGCTGATAGTAGGCAATCGGGTCGAATGAGTTGATCGCGGCCAGGGATTTCTCACCCAGCACTCCGTCTTCTTCCAGACGAAACATGGGAACCAGCGGGCGCAGATCAGCGTAAGGATTACGGCCCACTCCAATATCCTTTGCAGAGCCATTCGCTGAAGGCAGCGCCACCTGGGCAGTAATCAATCCGTTGGCGGCACGTTGCGCGTAGACTCCGGCCTGGTGCACGCCCATGTTCACCGCCATGTCAAACAGCTTGTTGGCCACGTTCTGGTTGCTGATTTCGTTCAGGCGCATGCGCTCCCAGTAATCCCGGCGCAGGATTTCTTCCGCCTGCTTCAGCGCATCTTCAGGCGGCGCGGAAAAGAATTCCGGCTTCAGTTCCAGATGAAACTTCTGGGCAATGCCAAAGCGGGTGCGGCCGCCCGCGTCCTCGGTGACTTTGCCGGAGCGCTGCGGGTCTTCATGATTCATCACGAATTCAAAAGCGGCTTCAAAATCTGCCATCATCACCTCCGTTATTTCCAACTCATCTGTTCCATACCTTTGCTGCGCCACAAATTCCACTCCATCGCGCCCCCGCCAAACCTTTCTCTTCCGGATCGCATAAACCAGTGACCTTGAGACCTTGAATCGCTCCGCAATCGCGCCAACGCTCAAGCTGCTCTCATCGAGCAACCGCCTGATCTCCGCCACATCGGGTGTCTTCAGCTTTACTGAGACATTTCTCTCGCCGCACCGGCTTCTTCCTTTGGCTTTCATGTCCGCCGCGTTCTCAGCCGCATTGCACAGAAAGAGATGTTTCGGGTTAACGCAGTTCCGCGTATCGCAGCTGTGGCACACAAACGAACCCGCCGGAATATCGCCTTTGTGCAGTTCCCATGACACACGGTGCGCGCTCTTCTGCCTGTTGCCCGGCACCCACATCATTCCGTAGCCGCCCGGCTCTATGTATCCAACCCACAGCCAGCACCCGGTGTTCGGCTCCGGCGACACTTTGCTCATAAATCGTTCCAAAAGAGTTCGTTTCATGGCGAGACCGTCCCCCGGAAGTTAACGTGCGTGGAGTTTGTACGGCGGCAACCTGCGCAAGAAGTTGAAAGAAGGAACGGAGTGGAGCAGGCTTTCCAGTCGGTGAATCATATTTTCAAACTAGATCGCATACCTCAGCGGCTGAAGCCGGCCTCCTTTGCTGCCTTACCGCAGGGCTAAAGCCCTGCTCCACCCCGGTACTGCAGCGGGCATTTAATCAGTTAAAAAGGCCTAAAGGCCTGCTCCACCCTGTCCCGATTGGCGGCATGTCCTCAGTTGTCTTTAAAAAATAGGGGCCGCATTTTCAGTGCGACCCCCATTCGGAAACCAACCCGGGTGACTTCTCTATTGGCTAAGCCCGGTAAAAAGTCCTGCCAGGGACGAGAAGTTGTAACTGATGCCTACTTGTGCACCTACCTTGCTTCCCTGGAGCAAGTCAGTTTTATTCGACCAGCTCACGCCAATGGGGACATTGATTCCCCCTGCTCCCCTAATGGTGAATTTTGCCTGGGTCACCCACAACGATCCTGCGGTGCCAACGAACTCCTGTGTCCCGTTGGGTAAGGGGATGTTTGTTCCGGGAGCCACCGTACCCGCAGCAATATTCAGGATGGAAGCTTCCGGCTGGTATTGCCAATAGCCTGCAAGGCTGATCTGGGTTTGAAGATTTTTATTCTGGCCGGAAACTGTCCGGTCATACTGGGCAGAGATTTGTCCGTAATGTGTGCGGCCATATTTTGCCCCTGCAGGAATGGCGCCGTCATAAATAGAGTAGGCGCCATTAAAAGTCACCATCCCCATGGCTTTAAAGTCATAACTGTAGACCAGCTTGAAATCATGGGTGAAAGGCTGATTCACGGGCCGGTTGTAGTCGTACTCAAAGGTAAGCAGGGTTCCAGCAGCCTCGGCTAGAGCATCCAGCCAGGCCTGCCGGTAAAGCGCGCGCGACTGCATCACCAAACCAACTTTGTCTTTGAGCGTCGGGTCCTGCATGACTTTCTGTGAAGCTTCAGAAAAATAATTAGAGAAATCCTGGATCAGCTTCTCGCCTGTGGGATCACTCTGTGCATCCGCGAGCATCTTCTGTTTCGTTGCGTCATCCAGGGGGGTCGCATTGTCCTGAAGGATGTTGAGAACATCAACCGTTCTGTTTCCCAGAGTAGTTGCCGTGCTTGCCCGCGCTTCATTGGTTACGGCCGTTTTCCAATGGTCTTTAAACGCATCCGTGCGGGGATCGTACTGGTTCAGCAGACGATACTTTGCAACGATCCCGGTAAGTTTCCCCGCGCCCGAGGGAATGGTGGCGCTGCTCACCGGCGTTGGAGTTGTCCCGCTGGCCTGTCCTGTGGTGGGTACCGCCTGAGTGCCGGTTTGAGAAACATCAACAATGGCAGAAACGTTCAAAGGATTGAGAACTCTGTTCTCAAAACCTCCCAGGCTCTTGCAGGTCACGGTGCAATCGGGGTCATTGCCGGTGATGAGGCGGAAAACCTGGTCCGCATTGGTGCTGATGGTGGTCGCTGTGCCATTCACGGAACGCGTGAGCACGCCGGCATCCAGCGCCAGGGAGAGAAGGTCTGCGCTGCCCGGCTTGGAGACAAGAGATGTGGTTCCATTCGCGGTAGTCGGGGCGCTGAATTGCTGGTCGATACGTGCCTGCCCCGCATCAGCCATGGCAGTATTCGCTGTGACTTTTGACTGGGCAAGATTGAGAACGCCCGTGAGCAGATATTGATTTGCCGCCACCGTGATGAAGTTGAATGCTGCATTTGGTTTGGTCAGATCAAGTTTGTTCAGGAACGGCCTGGCATCAGCAACGGTCTTGGTTGTGCCATCGGTGACACTTTTTTGAAAGGCAACAAGGGTGTCACAGTAGGCCAGAATCGCAGTCTTTTGGTGAGCCTTGCAGGTGGCTGCAGGATCGGCCGGTTGGGTAGCGCTGCCAGCCTGTGCCAGGACGTCATTTCTCAACCACACAACAGACACAAACAGAATCAACAAAAAGAATGTCTTTTTCATCGTACTCACTTCCCAAAAAGCAGGGCGAACCCTGGTGACTGGCCGCGATCAATCGTTTGTTTCGGAGGAATAGCCTGGGCCGCTCCCGAATTAACAGTCCCCACATCGATGGTCGCATCCGGGTCGCCCGGCGCCCAGAAGAGGTCCAGGCGCACAGTGGAATCACCCGCCGGCAGGTCGGGAACTGTAACTTCTCTCTTGTTTCCCAGAATTGCCAGCGGCAAGTCCGGCTGGCCCTTCACCATAAGAAAGGCGGAGACGATGGTGGCCGAATCGATCTTGACAGTAAAGTTCGACTCGATGGTCCCCACGATGTCCGCAGTATCTTCAGACATGAGTCCTCCTATCTGACGATTGCCTGATTCCCTATTTAACGTAAGCGTAATCCGCTTTCCTTTTCCGCCAGCATCTCTCCCACATAATTCCCGTCAGGGATGCATCCGGCGGGCTAATAACGCTCTTGAGTACAGTAGGAAGTAGTCCAGAGAAATTGCCAGAATTATCAAGAAACCACAAATTGGTGACTGGTGATTTCTGGTTTGTGATCGGCTGTAGGGCTGCTGGGTATTGCAGTGTTCTGTCATCAGCGCAAACCACAGCACCACTATGGAGTTTTGGTTCACGGTGTGGAGCAGAGCCTGCCCTGAGTGACTGAGCAACGCGAAGGAGTCGAATGGGGTTTTAGCCCTCTTGGTCCTTTTGAATGCTGAGTGCAATCACGGGGTGGAGCAGGGCTTTAGCCCTCCTGCCCTCTTGAATGCTGATCGCACTCACGGGGTGGAGCAGGGCTTTAGCCCTGCGGTAAGACTGCTACAATTCCTCCGGCTTTAGCCGCTGAGGTACCGGATCCAGCTTGAATGCAGGATTGGCCGAGCTGTAAGGATATTCTTCTGGAGCCTGCGCCAGTCCCCTCCTTACCGGATTCTGCCAGATGTAGTCTTTGTACTTTTGATATTCAAGAGAGTCCCTGATCCTGCGGTCGAAGAAGCTTGGCTGCCATGGGTCTCTTTTTGATTTCAGATTCTTGTTCAACTGAAAACTAAATCCACCTTTGACAAGCTGCATCGACCGTTCCAGTGTTATTCCTGTGGGACTAAGGATCAAGTGAAAATGGTCGGGCATGACCACAAATTCATGCAGCTGATATTTTTTCAGGCTTCGATACTCATACATGACTTCTATGAACAATCGGGCAATCTTTTCCACCTGGAACAAGCTTCTCTTTTCCAGCACATTTGCTGTAACAAAGTATGTAGATTCGGTGGTTTTTCCGCGGTGTGGAATTCCCAAATGATTACCTCAGCGGCTAAAGCCGGAGAAATTGTAGCAGCCTTACCGCAGGGCTAAAGCCCTGCTCCACCCCGTGAAGACCGACAGCATTCATGAAGGTAAAGGAGCCAATGCGGAAGATCGTGCTCCTCCCCTTTTCCATTGACATCACTCCATGCTTGTTCCAGCATAGCTGCCCATGTCCAGAAAGTTTGCCTTGCTCGCGGTGACCATTGTTTTCTGTTTTGCTGCTTTGGCTCAGCAACCACAATCTTCACCACAACCGGAGTCTTCTCCTCAGCCACAGCCCTCTCCACATCCCCAGCCTTCTCCTGATCCGCAAACACTTCCCAAGGTCCACATAGGAAGCCCGGGCCAGGGTGGCGTTATTGGAGGGATCATAGATCCCGCGCAAGGCTGGCATGGCAGGATGAACGTCTCCTTCAAGCTGAAGACAGATGGCAGTCTGGACGAACTGCATCCTTATTATCAGGACCCGGACAGCCAGCGCTTTGCCACGCAGGAACATCCGGAGTTGGAACAGAGAGCGCTGGAGAACATGCGGCAGTGGAAGTACTCTCCGTTTCTTCTGGAAGGCAGGCCCGTGGAGGTCAGGACCGCCGTGGTTCTGCGGTTCGATTTTGAAGAGCCTGCGTCGTCCCTCCAATGGAGCCTGAATGCCGCTTCGCCTTCCTCCACTGCCCCGACCATTGGCGGAGCGAAACTGCCCTACGGCCTGCGCAGTTGGGTTGAGCTCGATCCGGAAACAATGAACAGCCTGCGGCTCAAATACAAAGCGCCGGATTATCCGCAAATGGCCCGGATCGCGCATATCCAGGGCGACGTGCTGCTTCGAATACGGGTGGACAAAGAAGGCCGAGTTGCGGACGAGAAGGCAGTGCGCGGACATCCTATCCTGATTCAATCCGCCCTGGACGCAGTCAAGAACTGGCAATACAAGCCGGTAATTGTGAACGGCCAGCCAGTGGAAATCCTGGCCCAGGTTCTGATCAGCTTCCACATGTAAAGCATTTTCACAGATTGCTGTGGGCGAAATTTCA
>DASUBD010000293.1:0-31265 GCA_035763445.1 Candidatus Angelobacter sp. | reverse complement strand
AAAGCCCGTGATCTCGAAATAGACGAACAGCCAAAACCACAGCGAGTTGTTTACACAGCTAAGCGTGAAAAACTCTAAGAAGCGCGTTTCACTTTGACGCGAGCGTCTCGGCACAAGTAGCGAGAGAACAGCAGACCATATGAAGCCGGGCATGAGAAAAGCGGCGGTAAAAATAACGGCCTTTAACGTGTCTATTTGCACGATGTTGCATTCCTCTGAAATAAGGAAGTGACCTGTGCACGATTTTACAGCCGCGCCGCAGGGAATCCTGATGGAGGGGGAGCGCACTGCCCGGCGAGCGTGAAATTCGTCTGTGGGTGTCCAAGTGCGCGGGTCGGCCAATTCATGTGCGCGAAGCTGCCTGGCTCAGCGTAAAGGGGACACTTTGCGTAATCGGCTCGGCGTCAATGCTGACCCGCTACATGTCTTCTCTCCTTTATCACACGAGCCCCTTCGATCCACTGACGATGATCAGCGTGTCGCACTATTGTTCACGGTGGAAATTCTCGCCGGATACGTGCCTGCACGCCGCGAGCCGTCTGGGATCCGATGATGGCGCTGAGCGCGCAGTAGCGCGTAAGGGGTTCTGAGCGTGTCACCGGCCCATTCGGAAGTTTTCTCGTAACCGGGATTCCGGGAGTTCCAAGCTTGTACAAATCGAAGCACCGAGATTTCATGATCCAACTATGATCCACGAAGGCGTGCCGATCATTACCGAAAACGCAGTTAGGAGCCATCCGTGCTGCGTGGTTTCAATAGGTTACGGACCAGACGGTCCCTTTCACGGCGGTAACACGGGTTCAAATCCCGTCGGGGACGCCAAATCTTTTTCAACAGTTTAGGTGGAACGACCCGATTTCACGCAGGCACAAAAAGGCACAATTTCCCAACAGTCCGCCGGGACGTCATATCTTAATGATCAGCATTTACGCGAACCTTATCGAGGTTTTCATAGGCACAAAAAGGCACAATACAGACAGGCCTTACCGCTGCATCCTAAGCGTGTAAAAGCCGAACCACCTCACTCTGCGCTTTGCGTTTCTGGCAAAGAAACGCCTGAGTGTACGTGTCCAGCGTCACCCGGCTGGATGCGTGACGAAGCAGCTCCTGCATCACCTTTGTATCGGCCCCATTGGCTTTCAACAACGACGAGTACGTATGCCGGAAGGTGTGCCAACCAATGCGCTGGTTGATTCCCACCGTCACTGCTGCCGGGCGAATGGCTCTGCGCATGATGGTTTGGCCCCAGTATGGGTGCCGGCCTTCACTCGCTGGACTTGCGAACACCCAGTCATCCGGTGCTTTGTATCGTGTTTCCTGGCGCCAGCTTTGCAATAGCTCGGCGAGATAAGGGTCCAGCGGAATGGGTTTCTGCGACGCCTCCGTCTTGCAAGGACCCACTACCTGCATCACCATCGAGCGAGTGACACTGATTTGATAATCGTGAAAATTGATGTCGCGCCATTTCAAGGCAAAGAGTTCGCTCATACGCAAACCCGTTCCAACATCCAGCAGCACAAGAGTTCGTTCCAGGAAGGGCAGCAGGCGAGTCAATCTCCGCACTTAATCGGCGCTTAAAACAGTTGGGATCTTCTTTCGTTTTGCGCTCTGGCGCACCAATCGGATCGGATTTCGAGCGCAGATCTCATGTCGTATTCCATGATTAAAAACCGTACTCATGATGTTCCTGATCTTGGCACAGCTCGATCGCGCGAGCGGTAAAGATCGCAACCACAGTTCAACTTCGCCAGCGTTGATGCCGGCGAGTGCGCATGCTCCCCAGCGCGGCAATATCCATTTATTCAGGTAACCCTGATAAGTCACTTTCGTTGAATGGGTCTTCCATACGGTGTCTGGCTTCAATTCGCGCTGCTGGTAGTGATTCACCAACTCAGAAATCGTGAGAGGGCTGCATTCCATTCTTGCATCGCCACGGTTGATCTCCAGAGCCAGGGCCGTGATCCGCAGGCGAACTGCCGATATGTCCCGTAGCTCATCGACAGAACCGATAACCATTCTGCGATGTTTGCGTTTGCCGTCCGGCCCAGGCTCTCGCCACCGGAATTCCCAGACGGCAGATCCCAATCGTCTCTCTGTTCGCATGATGCTTCCCTTCTGCATTGTGTATTCCTCCATTGCCCGACAGGGATTTGGATCTTTATTGCGGGAACAATCCAGGCACAAGATTTTGGCGAAAATGGATGGCCGACGCACTAATGAATTCAGGGCAAAGGCGGTGAGGTTACCGCTTTCCTGCGGAGATGACCGACCACAGCGCTGGGAGATAAAGGGCGTTTCTGATTCAAAATCGGGGACCAATATCCCGCCGGGGGCCCACCCTCCGGTGTGCCCTGTGTGGCGTTGCTATAATCAGGCCAGATTTGCCAGCCTTGGCAAATTGAGCGTACCCATTGCCTTCTATCCTTTATGTCGGCGAAGACGCCGGATTAGTAGCCACCCGCAAGCTCCTCCTTGAGCGTGCCGGAAACAAAGTGTTCAGCGCAACAAACGAGCTTGAAGTCATTGCGGCCTGCGATCGTCAGATTGATGTCGCCATTTTAGGCGAGGTACCTTCCCTTGTCGTCAAAAAGGGTTTGGCCAATCTGATCCGTTCACGATGTCCCGCTGTCAAGGTGTTGGAACTATACGCTTCCTATCAAGGCAAATCACTCGATGACGCCGACGCCTTCCTCCAAACCCCCGTTGAACCTCAAATTCTGGCCGACTGCGCGGGCTCGCTAGCCAGACAAGCCACAGTCCAGCGCGCCCAAAAGATTCGTGGCGAGGCCGCCGCCATGCGCAAAAGGTCCGCGGAGATCCGTCAGGTCATCACCGCTGCCCAAGAGCGCCTTTACGATTCCAGGCGCCGGAAAAGCTAAGCCCAGCGCGTGATCTTTTGCACGTTGGAAAACTGCTCAGAGTAACGCGAAGGGGTGTCCTGCCAGTCAAAAATGCTCCGCAGGTGATGGCTCGGTATCGCGAGATCGGCGTTAAAACCAGCATCTAATTCCAAGGTGGGGTAAAGAAGTTCAAATCCGTGGGCATTCCGAGGACGCGGGAGGATATGGCTGTTCAGAGGCACGAAGAATCCCAGGAAAGGCTGAAACAGTCTGAGAGAGTTCTCCAGCAATCTTTCGAACGGCTCGAAAAATCAGGCTCGGTCATTGATAGCGCCAGGAACAGACTCCGAAATACCTCCCCCCGACAAAAGTAATTTACGATTCTGAACAAGGCCGGGATTCAAAGAAGCGCCGTTCCCGTTTCCGTTTGCTGTAGAAGTGTGAAGAGTTTTAGCGAGGGCTCGTGCCCGGCGAATCTCTTTCCTTAGCGAATCGAGACGCAGCCGCAGCTCGTTGCGGAGAGCATCTGTTTTGAGTGTTTGGGCTATGTGGCTTTCGCAGGTGGCCTTCAGAGCTGAGTCAATGGCGATTGCACGCTTCAGTTCTCTTTTCAGGGAGCTATAGCACGGGGTCAGTGTCGTCGCATTCTCGAAGAGCGGTTTGGAGATCCGCATCGGTGTCCATGGCAGAATCTCATCTTTACTTGGCGCGGCATCGCCATGTGAGGTTTGCAGCCAGGAATCAATTTCCGACTTGATCGCGATTACCGCGCTCCGCTGTTTTCCCCTCGGCCTCCGAACAGGGAAACCCAGTTCCTGCTCCCAGCGCTGCACGGTCCTGACACCCCGGCCCACGTAGGAGGCAATCTCTTTCCAGGAATTGAGCACGTTGGCAGACACGGGCGAAACCTCGGGGAAAGAAGAGCGATTGCGCTCTTACATAAATTTTATCACTTTTGCGCTTGGATAAAATCCGGGCAGGTGAAGCCCCGTAATAACTAAGACAGAGCAACCGGCTTCGAAAAACAGCAGAGAAAGTGGGACAATTGTGTGGGTGGGATGATTTTATCCCCGTGCCGGGGAAAGAACCGTTGGGCGCAACTCGTGGACCGCAAATCATCAGAGGTGTCAGGAAGATTCAAATACCGGATTCTCCTCGTGGACGACAATGAGGAACTGCTGCAAACGGCTGCGGACGCACTGATACGCGAAGGGTATTCCGTTCAGACGGCTCGCGATGGCTTTGAGGCCCTGGCGGTCCTTCTCTGAACATCCCGAACATGTCAGGATTCGAGTTGCTCGCGGTGGTCCGGAAGCGATTTCCAGGGATTGGCGTGATCGCTTACAGCGGCGAGTTCTCCCCGCTCGGACCTGAGGGTGTGCTTGCTGACCGGTTCTTGCTGAAGGGAGATAACTCCACATTCGAACTGCTGGAGGTGATTCGAAGCCTTCTGGAAGAGCTGCCGCTCCGGGCGCAACAGGCAAAACCGGACATGGCACCGGCCTGGCTCCCACGCTCCGCCACGGGATACGTCGTCGTAACCTGTCCGTTCTGTCTACGCTCGTTTTCAGTTTCGACCCGTCATATCGAATTCGGGACAGTGCACAAAGACCTATGTCTTCATTGCGGAGCAGAGGTCGCATATCGCCTTGACAGCACTACGGCTGCTGCAGCTCCAACACTCAACGAACGGCTAAGAACGCGAATTGAAACGAGCAAGCGTACGATCAATGAGTCCCAAACGATGATTGGTAAGGCGAAAACGAGCATTGAAAAAGTAGAGCCGCCAGGCAGGCGGGGTAAGGCGTGAAGCGCTGCCCGAAGTCTACCAGGGCATTTTGCACGTATTACGGGCATACGGAAGTCATTCAAATGAGCGATACCTATGAGCTCTGCCATGCGAAAGCCCAGTCAAACCTGGACGGCCTTGTTCGACTTCCTGACCGGCTTCCTCACCAAAAATGATGGAGTTTGTCGCCGGCCTGTGGGCGTGATTGTTGGTCTTCACAGGGACCTCTATGCATTGAACAATTTTGGTCCAATTATGGTCCACTTATCTGTCCACAGCGTGCCTAATCGCGGTTTTGGTGAGTCATGCGTACCGCGTAGTTTCAATGCGTTACTGCCGGGTGTCGGACTTTCACAGGCGGTAACACGGGTTCAAATCCCGTCGGGGACGCCATAAATTCAATGACTTAGCAGCGTCCTGGCCGTAATGCCCACAACTCTCCACAACAATCGTCAAAATCATGCGTGAAAAGCCACCCCGTCAGCATGATGAGGTACGGCCAAACTGAGCAGGATCGCGCTGCGGCAATTTTAAAACTATTGTGTCGAGCTCTGGCTCGCGCCCTCTCCATTTATTTCCGAGTCCAACCACGTCTTCAGGATCGCCTGAAGTTCCGCAGGTAGGTCCGAGAACTGGACCCCGTGCTGCCCTTCATTGTTAGACCAGACAATCTGTCCTGCGAGGCGCAGTTCTGTTTCCTGGGTGGGAATTCTGAAATAAATTGTCACAGCTGTGCCGAAGCTGAGTTGCTTTTTCAGGGCGACGCCTGCGCCCCCCAGGCTTATGTTGAGCAGTGTGCCTGGAAGGCATTCAGTTCCATCTATAATCCGAGCATCCGTATTGATTTCAGCACGGTAGTATCGCTGTATCTGGCCGGAGGAAATACCGCTCTCCAGGCCCTGCTGAGGATCACGATAGCTCTTTAGTTTTCTCAGCAGGGTGCGCCGTGAAATACCCAGCGCCTTGGCCGCCTTACCCTGGTGGCCGCTGCAGCGCTCCAGCGCTTTAAGCACCATCTGGCGCTCCACTTGCCCAAGGTGGCGGTTCAGCCGCACCTCGCGATCCGTGATCGCGGATGAATCGGGCAGCTTGATGTCATTGGCGGTGAGTTCCACGGCTGGATTCCCGGCGGACAAGACGGCGTGAAAGATGCAATTGCGTAACTGGCGGACATTCCCCGGCCAATCGTACGACAACAGCTTTGCCACCGCATCGCCGGTCAGATTGGATCCGGGGTAATGCTGTTGCAGCACCAGCTCCGCTATTCCCACCAGATCGTCGGGTCTTTCCCGTAAAGGAGGAATTTCCACCTTGAACTGCGCCAGACGATGGTAGAGATCGCTTCGGAAGCTTCCGGCGCGTACCAATTCCTCAAGGTTCTGATTCGTGGCGGCTACGATGCGAACATCAACGCTGACTTTCCTGCTGCCCCCAAGCCGGTAATACGGCACGCCATCGAGTACGCGCAGGAGTTTCACCTGGATCTTCGCATCCAGGTCTCCGATCTCGTCCAAAAACAGAGTTCCTCTGTGGGCCAGCTCGAATAGCCCTTGTTTTTGGCTGTCGGCGCCGCTAAAAGCGCCTTTTTCATATCCGAAAAGTTCACTCTCGACCAGGTGTTCTGGCATTGCTGCGCAGTTCACGTCGATCCAGGGACTGTTGCACCTCAAAGACCGCTCATGCAGCGCCCGTGCGATCATTTCCTTGCCGGTGCCAGTTTCCCCGACAATCAAGACCGCTACAGGATAGCGCGCCACACGTTCGACCAGTGCTACCACCCTCTTTAATGACTCGCTACGAACCACCTGGCCTGCGAGGTCGCACAAATTGCGGACCGTCGTGGGCACAACCTTCTCCGTCATTTTTTGGAAGTTATCCGCGCGGGCACGCACGGTAACTCCTGAGTTGTTGACAATGTAGCAGGTCGGGATTTTTAGCAGAATCCTGAATCCACTTAGTTTTGGTTACTTAAGTTCAAGTCCTCGTACACTCTTCCTGACCCGCTGACGGTTTTTTGACGACACAAAATTGTTCACGCCTGCGGAACAAAGACTGCCTGTATCTCAGGCGTTTGCGGTCACCTGCGACAGGATCGACCCATGGAACGGGTGACGTTTGTGACAAGTCTGTCGCAAATGCTCTGGTAAGACTCGATCTGTCCATGTTTTTCCTTGCAGGGAACTCGTTGAAAACATGGATCTGCTTTGAACCCTTAATGAGTTTTAATTTAGGCCGACAACGTGCTCCATTGGTGCCTGGGAGGCACCGGACAGAAGTATGCCGCGGCGGGCTCAAATGTTTTTGTCGGCAGTTTGCCTCGCTGGCTTCATGGTTGTTCTCTATAGCGTGGGGACGTGGAGGGCCGCAGAACTGCCCAAGTTCCTGGCCTATTTGGGATTTGCCATGCTCGCGTCGCGCCTGAAAGTGCAGGTGCCCGAGATCGACGGCTCAATCTCCATCAATTTCCTGTTCATTTTGATCGCGGTTGCCGATCTCAATCTGAGCCAAACGGTGATCTTGACCTGCCTGGCTATCGTCACGCAATGTTTCAGCCCGTCCCGGCGATGGCCGAAGATCGAGCAACTTGCATTCAACGTGAGCAGCGCCGCAATTGCCTCCTCTGCGGCTTACTTTGTCTATCATGCACCATTGGGGCGCTGGCACCAGTTCTCTGCTCTGTTGCTGATGGGATCGGCAGTCGCGTATTTCGTGCTTAACACACTTCCTGTGGCGACGATCATTTCCCTCACAGAAGACAAGGTCCTGCGGAAGATTTGGTCAGAGTGCTACTTCTGGTATCTGCCCTATTATCTGCTTGGTGGCGGAATCGCAGCTATCTTCAGGTTCGCCAACCAGAAGATTGGCTGGCAGCCAACCTTCATAGCGCTTCCTGCGATTTTCCTGATCTACCGCTCGTACAGGCAATATGTTGACAGGCTGCGTACCGAAAAAAAGCACGTAAAAGAAATGGCCAAACTGCACTTGCGGACAATTGAGGCCCTTGCTCTGGCGATCGAAGCGAAAGACCAGACCACCCATGATCACCTGGAGCGAGTTCGTATCTACGCCGTTGAACTGGGTAAGGAGCTCAACCTGCCCTCCCATGAACTCGAGGCTCTGCGGGCGGCGGCCCTGCTCCATGATATTGGCAAGCTCGCTGTGCCCGAGCACATTCTTTCCAAACCGGGCAAACTCACCGCAGAGGAATTCGAGAAAATCAAAGTTCATCCGGTTGTCGGAGCTGAAATTCTTGAGCGCGTGCAATTTCCTTACCCCGTTGCTCCAATCGTCCGGGCCCATCATGAGCGCTGGGACGGAACAGGCTATCCATGCGGCTTGAAAGGCAAGGAGATACCGCTGGGAGCACGCATCCTTTCTGCCGTTGATTGTTTGGACGCGTTATCAACTGAGCGCCAGTATCGTCGTGCTCTGCCTCTGGATGAAGCGATGCAGTGCGTGGCGCAGGATGCTGGCAAGGCCTACGATCCGCACGTAGTGGCAATCCTGCAGCGCCATTACAAGAAGTTGGAGGAGATTGTGCGCTCTCAGGCCCGGGAGGCAGAGCGCCAAAAGCTTTCGACCGGGCTCAAGATAGAGCGCGGCTCCGCGCCGGCCAGCGGCCTTGCCGTCCACGCTCCACAAGACAAAAATCGCCAGGCTACATTCCTCGAGTCCATAGCAGCTGCCAGGCAGGAAGCACAGGCCCTGCTGGAGTTGAGTCATGATTTGGGCAACTCTCTCAGCCTGCACGAAACACTTTCAGTACTCAGCATGCGACTCAGACGCCTGGTGCCCTACGACTCCATGGCGGCCTATATCTTGCGCGAAGGCCAACTGACTTCAGAGTTCGTGACCGGGCAGAACTACCAGGCTTTGGCGAATTTGTGTTTCCCGGTGGGAACTGGATTATCTGGATGGGTTGCTCAGAATCGCAAGTCGATTGTGAATGGAAACCCGGCAGTCGAGCATGGTTATTCCGGCGATCCATCGGGATCCGTCACATTGCGATCCGCCATTGCTGTGCCGCTGGAAGGACTCCTGGGCGTAGTCGGGGTGCTCACCTTGTATCACTCGCAGGCAGACGCCTACAACCCGGACCATCTTCGCATTCTGCATGCGATCAGTTCCAAGTTGGCACTGTCACTGGAGAACGCGCTTGCTTTCCGTGAAGCTGAGAATTCTGCCACCACGGATTACCTGACTCAGCTTCCCAATTCACGATCGCTGTTCGTCCATCTGGATCGGGAGCTTGCCCGTTGCAAGCGCCTGAAGTCATCCGTAACTGTTATGGTGTGCGATCTTGATGGTTTCAAAAAGATCAATGATGAGTTCGGCCATTTGGAGGGAAACCGGATTTTGCGGCGGTTCGCAAGCAGTCTGCAGGGATCGTGCCGTGACTATGACTACGTGGCACGGATGGGCGGCGACGAGTTCGTGATCGTTGCTCCCGGGCTGAGTCCATCTGCGGCGGAAGCTCGTGGAACCTGTCTGAGCGCATTGGCCCGGAAGGCGGGAATCGACGTTTGCGGCGCTGACTGGCTTTCGCTCAGTGTTGGTTGGGCAGTTTCGTCGGGCGATTTAGACGTTGAAGCGCTCCTGGCTGAAGCTGATCGGCGAATGTATGCAAAGAAACAGGATCACTACAGCACCATGAAGTCCACTTCTTCCGTTTTATCTTTCCAGAATAGCCCCGAACTGAACCGTGCTTTTGAGGATTGATGCTGCACAGAACAGAGCTACGGCTGATCCGCTTTGTGGCCGCTATGTTCATCGCCAGCGTGGCCGTGCCATGCGGATTCCGAATGGCGCCAGGATTTCCTCTGACGCGCAGGCATTGAAGCCGGCGCTTTCACGTAAGGACATTGCAACAATCCGTGGCGCTCCAACCAGAATGGCAACATTCCTCGCCATCCGCCCGTTCACACGCAACCTTTTGGTGTTCTTGCCTGCCGTTCCCACCGTACAGCCTTTTCAGCTCTAACCAGTTTCCCGTGGCACACAATCCAGGCGGTTCTGCCCACAGGTGACAAGTTATGGAATGCCGCCTTGGCTAAAGAACAGCAAACCTGTGACGTGATTGTCACAAGTTTGTACGCTCCTGCAGATTCGTGACTTAGCTGCACTACTGCGTGCGGCATGAGCCCGTGACGGGTCATCACTGTCGCAGGGCGATTAGCCGGAAGCTTGTTCAACTTCCTGAAGAGCCACGCGCTTTATGAAGGATCAGCTTGGTTGCTCAATTGCTACAGTTATGCCCAGGAACGTAATTCACCAGGTAAAAGGAAACAACAGCATTGAAACTGAAATGGATTGCAACCTCCATCATTTTGAGCGCCGCGGCTCTGGCCGGAAGTGCGTTATGCGTAAGCATGCTAAAGGACATGGCCGTCATCATGGCCTCCGCGATATGGGGTTCCTGAGTAAGGCGCAAAAAACCTAGTCCCTCCCCTTGAACAATCACGGTTCGCAAGAAAACACATATAGACGGACGAATACAACAATGACCCTGAAAAAATTGACTCTTGTGGTAGTGATGCTCGCGGCCAGTTTTTCTGTCGCCGAAGATAACAAGCTCTCTCGCGAACTGCATGCCAAGGTCGCACACCTTGCAACACCTCAACAGGTTTCCAATGAGATGTTGGATGTAATAGTCCAGTTCAGGCCCGGTGCGCCGCTTCCAGCCCAGATAAAGAAGATGCTGGCATCGGGAGCCCAGCACAAGAGCCGTCTCGACCTGATCCATGGAGGGTTGTTTCGGGTACCCGCAGGGCTGCTTCCGGCGCTTGCCCAGGATCCGGACATTGTCTACGTCTCGCCGGATCGGAAGGTGATAAAAGCCTCGCCGGAAGATTTCATTCTTGATGCCACGCAGGCGAACTACGTGTTCGACTACGGCTATGACGGCACGGGCATTGGAATCGCGGAAATCGACAGCGGTATTCGCGCAAATCATCCTGATCTTATAAACCCTTACACTGGCTACTCACGTGTGGTATACAGCCAAAGCTTCATATCTGGCCTGGATGCCAATGACCAATATGGTCACGGCACTCACGTTGCCGGTCTTCTGGCAGGCAATGGCTACGCATCAAACGGCTGGATGCGCGGTATCGCGCAAAATGCCAACCTCGTCAATCTGCGTGTCCTGGACGCGAATGGAGTCGGCACAGACAGCGCAGTCATTGCTGCCATTCAGCGGGCCATTCAGCTGAAGAACACGTACAACATTCGCGTTATCAACCTCTCGGTTGGGCGCGGGATCTCGGAAAGTTACACGCTCGATCCGCTTTGCCAGGCCGTAGAACAGGCCTGGAAAGCCGGAATCGTGGTTGTTGTCGCTGCCGGCAATTACGGCCGTGACAACAGCATGAACACGAATGGCTACGGCACCATCACCGCGCCTGGCAATGATCCCTATGTAATCACCGTGGGAGCCTATAGCACGCACGCCACAGACCAGACTTCTGACGATATGATGACCAGCTACAGTTCCAAAGGACCTAGTCTGCTCGACCGCGTCGTGAAACCGGATCTGATAGCGCCCGGTAACATGATCGTATCGTTAGACGCGAGCGGTGGAACGCTCGATACGAGCTACCCGGCCAATCGAGTGCCACCCTCAGAATATGGGAGCTGCTCCAAGACATCCATTTACTTCCGGTTGAGCGGTACCAGCATGGCAGCGCCCCTCGTGAGCGGCACTGCGGCGTTGATGCTGCAGCGCATTCCCTCGCTTACCCCGGACCAGGTGAAAATTCGGCTGATGAAAACAGCCAGCAAGTCATATCCGGCATACTCGACCGTGACTTCCACAGCCACCAGCGTGCCTTACAGCATTCAAGACGACATGTTCACCGTTGGTGCAGGATTTCTGAATTCCTACTCAGCCATACTGAGCAATGAGTTGCCCTCGGGCAATTCGCTTTCTCCCGTCGCAGCACGCGACAGCTCCGGCAACGTGCTGTTGCAGGCAGACTCGGGGTCCGCCTTTGCCAGTTCCATCACGTGGGGCAGCTCCATCATCTGGGGCACGAATGTACTTGGAGCAAACTCGATCGTCTGGGGTAACTCAATGGTTTGGGGGAACAGCACCGCAACCGGCTACAGCATCATCTGGGGGAACTCAATCATCTGGGGAACGGGTACCGTGACGTTCTCTGAATACAATGATTCCGATCAGTAGAGCTGGAATCAGAGCGAGAGAATAGCTGAAGGATTGCTCGGGTGTTCTATGGCAAAAGCTTTCATTGCGGGGCTCGTCCTCTGCGGCATCACAGCGTTGGTTTGGGCGTTCGCCTTTGATTGGCCGAAACCTTCAGCAAGCGGGGTTGCCCTGCTGGTTGTATCGTGCCTCGCATCACGCTTGCGCGTGAAGCTGCCCGGGTTGACCGGGACAATGTCAGTGAATCTGCCGTTCATTTTGTTGGCAGTGGCGACCCTGAGCATCTCCGAATCCATGGTTGTAGGCTGTGTCTCCACATTGACGCAATGCTTGCCTGCCGCACTGAAAAAATTCAATGCGATTCAGGCCGCGTTCAACGTCTGCAACATGGCACTGGCAGTTACAGCCACAAGGCTGATCCTTGGCTCGGAAACACTTGCTGCATTTGTCACCCCACACCCGCTCCGCCTTGTGACTGCGGCAGCGGGCTACTTCCTGGTCAACACCATTCCGGTGGCAATCATCATCTCCATGACTGAAAGATGCAGCGTGGTGCACACATGGGCTGGTATGTTCCAGCTCTCGTTTCCCTATTATGTAGCCAGCGCGGGGATTGCAGGAATTGTCTTAACTTTGGCCAAACATATTGGATGGCTGCAGCCCATGGCAATGCTTCTGATCATGTTTGGAGTCCTGCACTCGTATCGTTGTTATTTCTCCCAGGCTTCACGCCCTGGCGCAAATAGTTGATCTGGTGCAGACGCTCAAGCCGAATGCGGCATATAGCAGGCGCGCAAATTTTCTCCGAAAATTCGACAGAGGGTGTTTAGGCCGGCTTCTAATTCGACCATCAGCGCATCCATAGTGTCTGCTGGGGGCTCCTCTGATCAACATTCGAGGGTTGAGGTTCATTTCGCAAATCATTGACCACTCGTACAGTCGCTGAAATTACTCCCGTAATTTGTTTCTTCTCATTCTTCGCGGTACGCTTCGACCAAGTTTTTTGCTCAGGTAGGAGACGGATGAAATTCCAAAACTTTATTGCCGCCCTTGTGGCGGCTGTGTTGACGTGTACCTTATGGGCCGCTGATTCCGGCACGCGGCTTCGCTGCAAGGTATTGGATGGCAGCAAAGCCCTGGTTACGGGCGCCACGCTGACTTTGCAGGGCGATACCTTTACCGCAACTGGCACCAGCAACGATGAGGGAGAATATCTCTTTCTCAACGTGCCCCCTGGCACATACCAGCTCACGGTCGAAAAAGAAGGTTTTTCCAGCGCGAAGCTTGGTTCCATCGTTCTCGATCTAGACGAGGTACGGGTACTGAAAATTACCCTGACGCCGAAGGCAGACGTGCAGACCGTGGAAGTCCACGGCGATCAGGTAAGCATTGTGCCACAGCAGACATTTCTGCGCGGCCTGGTGGATCCGCTGCGCATGAAAGAACTCCCGCTGAATGGACGCAATTTTGCCGATCTGATCTACACCCAGCCCGGAGTCACACGCGATTTCAGCGACCCTTACGGCTCGGGTCACGCCGTCACCGGCGGACGTCCAACTACCAATAATTTTGTTGTGGATGGGGTGGATGCCAACAATGACAATGTACCCGACGCTCCGGCGATCAACATCAACACAAGCGGCATTCCGCTGGATGCGATTGACGAATTCAGCGTGATCACGACCAATGCGACGGCCGACTACGGACGGAGTTCCGGTGGGACCGTGAATATCGTCACGAAAAGCGGCACCGAGAAAATGCATGGGTCAGCCTGGGAATTCCTGCGTAATGACGCATTAGACTCCAGGACTTATTTCGATCCTGCGGGCCACAAGGACCCGTTCAAACAGAATCAATTCGGCGCTCACATCGGCGGGCCCATCAAGGCCGCCGGTACGTATTACTCCCTGGCTTATGAAGGATTTCGCCAACGTCAGCAAGTGCCGATCAATGCATTGGTACCGACTCCGGAGTTCCTGGCCACAGTCACTAATCCTGCATGGGCCAGCCTGTTGCAATCAGCTTACCCTGCCCCAAACCTTCCCTATAATCCCGGCGCCCTCGCTGGGACCTTCAATTCAACTTTCGATAACGGACGCGACCAGGATACCGGCTTCATGCGTCTTGACCGCGCATTCCACAGCTCTCATCAAGCTTTTGCGACCCTATCCACAGCGAGAGGATCGCAGCACCTTTTGAGTGATGGCATCCCGGGCTCCGGAGAAATTTTGACGGCCAGCAACTGGCATTCTGTGCTGGGGGATAACTGGATGATTCGGCCGACATTTTATGACACCACACGCGTCGGCTTCACGCGCAGCACAGACTCCTTTGCGAGCGATCCCGAACCGGCGGCAGCGTTGCAATCAGGCGTTGCACGGACCGCTGGCCCATATGCTGGCCAGATTTTTTCAGGTGCGCTTAACTCTCCCAACGGCTTTCCTTACATCCAGATGTCAACCGGTTTATTCAGTCCTGCAGGTCCGTTATTCTGGGTGCCCGAACAGGGAGCTGAAAATACTTTTGATGCACAAAACTCGATTGCCTGGATTAAAGAGAAACACCAGATTACCGCTGGAGTGGAAGTGCGACGGCAGCAACTGAATGACGATAACCAGGTATTCCGCCGTCCATACATGATTATGGACAGCAGTAATCCCTCGAGCTTGCAGTCAGGCCTGGTGTTGACGCAGCTCCAGAACTTTTACGTGTATAACGATACAGGCATGCGCGGGTTCAGGAACGGGGATATGAATTTCTTTGCCGCCGATTCATATCATCTCTTTTCGCGGATCTCCCTGGATTACGGGCTTCGCTACGAACTGAATGTTCCCACTTCAGAAGTAAACAACCTGATCTCCAACGCTTTCGTGATGCAAAATGGCAAACCTCTCGCCTGCCAGTCCCTGCCCAGCGGTCAAGGGTTAAGCCAGGTGGCGGTGATTCGGCCATCTCAGTTCAGCATAGATCCTTTTTGTGCTGACCGTGCGAATTTTGCTCCCCGAGCCGGCTTTGCCTGGGATGTATTTGGAAACACCAAAACGATTCTGCGTGGAGGATACGGTATCTTCTACGATCACATCTTCGGCGTAGTGTTCGATCAATTCCGGAATAACCCGCCATCTGTGATTCCTTCGCAGATCGGGTTCTTTTCCTACAACGGAATACAGGGCTCATCCGCCATGGATGCAACGACACCTTACAACATCAGCAGTGTTGATCCTGGACTCCGCACTCCCTATCTGGAACGCTGGCATCTCACCATCTCTCGCCAAATCACCAGAGATATGCATGTCAACGTGAGCTATGTAGGCGCCAATGGAAACCGTCTGGCGCAAAATGAACAGCCCAATTTCGGCGCGGCATTCGCCAGCGCTTTTCGGCCCAGCAATGGTTCACTGTTTCTGGCCAGAACTTCCAGCGACATGGCCGCGAACATCATCACCGCGCCGTTCGGCTCCATCACCAATTTGGCGACGGACGGGAAATCCCGGTACAACTCGCTGCAGCTTGAGCTGAATCAGCGATGGTCGAACGGGTTAAGCTTCCAGACGTCATACACATGGTCGCACTCGCTTGACAGCATTACCCAGCAGTTGGGGTCAGCAACGGACCAGTATTACGTTGGCCTGCTGAATAACATGCTTGCGCCCGAGTTGGTTCCGACTTCCGGTTGTGCAGGGGTTTTCGGCGGAGCCGCTAATCCGGTTTCCATGATGAACGCTGTACATTGCGCTACAGGGAATAATTCGCTCACCATGAACCAGGCAGCCGCAATTTTCGTCAACCAGTACGTTTCAGCCGCGAGTCCGCTCGCCAACTATGGCGATTCTTCCTTTGACGTGAGGCATCGTCTGACGGCAAACATGATTTATGAGTTGCCTTTCGGACACAATCAGCGTTTCTGGAGCGGTGTGCACGGTTTTGCCGACAAACTCGTCAGCGGATGGCAGTTCTCCAGCATCATTGAAAGCCAGAGCGGCGCACCGCTGCCGATCTATGCCGGCGTGGACGCGAACTACGATGGTGATCCAGGTGACCGCGCAGTAGCCACAGGCGACCTCTCCACGTTGACCTCTGGTTCTTCTGGACCGCAGCAACTTCAGTGCGCCACTTGGGTTGCCGCCGCGTGCAGTGATCCGGTGGGAGCGGGTCTGGGGATCATTGATGCCCGTCAGCGACTTGGACGTGGAGCATTCCGCAGCCCGGCATTGTTCAACATGGATGCATCGTTTGCCAAGCGCTTTCAGCTCGATGAGAACTACAACCTGCAGTTCCGCGCGGAGTTGTTCAATCTGCTGAACAGAGTTAATTTTGCGGCGCCGGTGCAGGCCATCAACAATCCTAATTTCGGCGTTTCCAACAACCAACTGCTGATCAACAACACTCAGTCACGGCAAATTCAGTTCGGCCTGAAGCTGGAGTTTTAAACCGACTTCCATAGCGCCAGGAAGAACTGGCCAACAAGGCAAAACCATAGGTGAAGAAGTGAAGAGGAGCAGAAAAAGGACGTTGATCGGTTACGCAATAGTGTCTCTTCTGGGATTGCTCCTGGCAGGGACGCTGGTGGCGGGAGCTGTGGAAACGCCCAACCAGGGAACCAGCCGAAAGGTAAGATCGAGTGTTCCACCGGAATACCCTGAGATCGCGCGACGCCTGAACATCAAGGGTATTGCACGGGTCGAGGCGATCGTGGCTGCCGATGGCAAGGTAGTCAGTGTCAAAGAATTAGGTGGGAATCCGGTACTGGTAGACGCACTGGTTCGAGCCGTAAAAAAGTGGAAGTACGAGACTGCTGCCAAAGAGAGCCTTGAGGAGGTTAAATTCGAGTTCGGACAATAAATTTCGGGGAACAGACCGGTACCCGCAACCGGTTCAATGGGATTCTCCATCCCGTACCCCGCCCGCGAGCGCCGGGGACTCTACGCAGCCCGGCGCTCAATTTTCTGTGGTGAGAATGAAGTTGTAATCGTCTGAAAGTAATGCTCCTCGCGAGCACGGGAATCATGTAGCCAGCTGTTGCGAACGCAGACCCCTCTTAAAATAATGCTTGCATTAAAACTCTCCAAGGTGTAATACTCGCTCCAATCTTCCCCCAAGCCCATAGGTATAAGTTCGCCAGCACGTAGTTCGACAAAAGAAGCTCGACAAGAGAGATCTGATTTCGCTGCACAATTGTGGCGCAGTCGAATTTGTGTGCATCTGCATAGAGAAGGTTCCGGATGTTCAACTCTACGCCTGACTCGCGACATGGGAATCGCGGTGTCGAAAAGCTCAGCATCTTACAGCGGGAAAATGCCGATCTTCGGCAGCAGCTTGCTCTGCTGATGTCCCAATCCTCTGATCGCGTGCCCTTCGAACCGGCTGGATTGTTTTATGGCGAGGCGCGATATCGCGCTCTGATCGAACTCTCGCCGCAGGTGATCTGGATGGCGGATGCCGCCGGCAATGTGATCTACACAAACCGTTTCTGGCATGTATATTCCGGGCAGAGTTACCAGCAGACACTTGGAGTGGGCGCGATTGCCATCGTGCACCCCGAAGATGCTGAGCACACCGTGCAAAGCTGGCGCAAAGCCTTAAGGACAGGCAGCGCTTATGACAATGAAGCCCGTTTTCGCCGCGCCAGTGATGGGCAGTATCGCTGGCATCTTACCAGGGCATTGCCGCTGAAGAATGGGGCCGGTGACGTGGTCAGATGGGTGGGAATCTCCGTTGACATTCACGACCGCAAAATCTCCGCCGCAGCAGTTGCGGAATCAGACGAACGAGTGCGAATCGCCGTGGAAGCAGCGGGTATGGGCACATGGGACTATTACCCTGACACGAATGAAACCAGATGGTCCCTGCGATCCAAAGAAATCTTTGGTCTGCCGACGGACGAGGGGATGGACCTGCAGGCGTTTTTGAAGCGGGTCCATCCCGATGATCGCGAACGCGTAGCAGCGAGAATACGAGACGCCAAAGATCCGCAAGTCGCCAGCGAGTACAAGCTGGAATACCGGGTGGTAATGCCGGACGACAGAATCCGCTGGGTGACTGCCCGAGGCAAATGCTTTTTTTCCGGCGCCGGCGCAACGCGCAAGCCAACGCGTTTTAGCGGGGTAGTTCTGGACATCACTGAGGCCAAGCAAGCCGAACAGGAACGTGACCGCCTTATCACAGTGATGCAAAACAGTCCTTATTTCATTTCGGTGCTGGATCTCCAAGGCAACGTGCTCTTCGTAAACCGCGCGGGACGAGAACTGGCCGGTCTTCCTGAGGGTACCCGGCAAAGCGTGATCGACTGCCTTCATCCAGAGGAAAAGGCACTGTTCGTCGAGAAGATCCTTCCTACAATCAGGGGTGGAAGTATATGGGAAGGAGAAACCCGCTTCGTAAATTCTGCCACCGGCAATTCCACAATCGTGGAAATGCGTGTGTTCGGAATCACCAATGAATCGCGTGAGCTTGTGAGTGCCGCAGTGATAGGGCGCGATATCTCAGAAAAAAAGAGAATGGAAGCGCAGCTTGCGCTGGCACAGAAGATGGACGCGCTCGGCAAGTTGGCGGGCGGCCTTGCACACGATTTCGGCAACCTGCTGACCATCATTGGTGGTTATGGTGAAATCCTTAGAAACCGGTTGCAGGATGACAGTGAGAGTCTGCGCCTGATCACGCAGGTTTGCAGCGCCGCAATGAAGGCTTCCAGTTTGACCTCACAACTGATGGCATTCGGCAAACCGCAGATGGTTCAACCGCGCCTGGTGAACCTCACCGAATGCGTCACCCGGGTTCTGGACATGCTGCATCCTCTCGTCGGGGAAAATATTGCCATCAAAACGCAGCTGGAGCGCGATTTGTGGAACGTGCAAATCGATCCTGCCCAGATGGACCAGATCCTTATCAACCTCGCGGCTAACGCCCGCGATGCCATGCCAGAAGGCGGCGGCACCATCTCAATCGAAATCCAAAACTGCAGCCTTGGCGCATTACATGTGCCAGGACACGCTTTTGTTGCCGGCGACTATGTGAAACTCGCTTTCAGTGACACCGGCGTGGGCATGGACGCTGAGACCCTGAAGCATATCTTTGAAACGTTCTTTACCACCAAGGAACCCGGGAAAGGTACTGGTCTGGGACTGGCGACCGTGCACGGGATCATGCAGCAGGTCCGCGGTCAAATCTCAGTGTTCAGCGAACCGGAGCGGGGCACAACTTTTGTTCTGTTTTTCCCCCGCGCGGCCGAGGGAGTAGATAAACCACCTGCTTCACGCGAATCTGAGCGACTGCGTGGCTCGGAAAGGATTCTCATGGTGGACGACGACAATGGCGTCCGTGAGATGCTGGAGGAGTGTTTGCGCAAAGCCGGCTATTCCGTATATACGGCGGCCAGAGCGCAGGAGGCGCTGGGCGTGGTCCAGAACCATGACGTTGAGCTCCTGATCACCGATATTGTCATGCCCGGCGGTACCGGCCGTGATCTGGCGCTTGAGGCACAAAAAATTCAACCTGGGCTGCGAACGATTCTTATGTCCTCACGTGTTGAGCGCGACACGCTGCAGGAAGCTTTGCGGCAACCGGCAACATCTTTTGTAGCAAAGCCATTTTCTTTGAAAGACATGCTGGCGGCGGTCCGGACAGCATTGGACGAGATCCCGTCGTCGAACGATACGGCGGCGCAATAGACTCTTGCTTCTATTAGGGTTCACTAGTCCTTACCACGGGGGCAGCTATATCGAAAAACCGCTCTCGTGTAAGATGAGTTGAAAAGGTACTGACGTAATGTTTTCAGTACGGGCTCATCTAGGTTAGATTGTCGCAAATTAATTGGAAGCCAGCCGCTTGAAGCATTTCGTTTCGCACAGCAGATCCACTGCGAAACGGTTCGACGGAAGCAAATGCCGCGACTGCGATAAAGGTAAATTCTCACGAGCACGGTGATTGCTGTAACAACAGCAGTCGCCAGTGTGCGCTTTTCCTCAATCAAGTGGACGGGGTGCGCCGCCGTGTTTGCATTCGACACGAAGCTCGGGAGCGAAGGAACTCGCCATGAATTTGGGCTCGAGCACGGCCGGCAACATACAAAAACTGAAGATCCTGATCGCTGAAGACGAGGACGCATCGCGCCACCTCATGGAAGCCTCGCTGACAAACTGGGGGCACGATGCCATGGTTGCTTCTGACGGGGAACAGGCCCAGGCCATTCTGCAAAAAGGTGGCATAGAGGTTTGTATTCTGGATTGGGAAATGCCCAGGATTGACGGCGTCAATCTCTGCAGATGGATACAGCAAACCCTGCTTACACCCAGGCCGTACATCATTTTGCTGACCTCTCGCAAAGAACCCGGCCAGATTCAAGTCGGGCTTGAGGCGGGAGCAAATGATTACATCGTTAAGCCTTTCAATCGCAGCCAACTGCGTGAGCGGCTCTCAGAGATTCCCACAAAGATAGCTGACGCTCAAACGAAAGAGACTTCTCAGCAAGTTGATCGCATAACACTGAAAGGAACGGTCCAGTGAAGCCAGCCCAGCGCACCGCACCGGATACTTCCGCCAATCGCAATGTAGAACGTCTTCGCATGCGCTTGTTGCTTCCCATGACTATTGCAATCGGCATCTTGCTGGGATCATTCCTGTTCGCGTTCTATCGCGACCAGCAACGCCAAAGTCAGCGGGATATTGAGCGCTCCGCCCAGGAGGTAAGTAATCTCTTTCAGGCAGAGATGAACCAGAATGCGGCGGTGATGGGCAGCCTCCTGCAGGTACTCGCGCGGGATCAAGGACTGCAAGAAGCCTTTGTGAAAAGGGACCGCGATCTACTGTATAACCGGGCCGTGTCGATTTATGCCGATCTCAGCTCTGTGCATAAGATCACACATTTGTATTTCCATGATCTCGACCGGACCAACTTCCTGCGTATACATCATCGCCCGGAATTTGGAGACAAGATTGGGCGCTTCACGCTTGTAGAAGCGGAACGGACCGGCCAGATTTCTTCCGGGATTGAGCGCGGCCCAATCGGCACATTTGTGCAACGCGTGGTTTATCCCTGGGTAGTCGACGGCAAACGCATCGGGTACATCGAACTGGGGAAGGAATTCGAAGACACGGCTGCAGCGGTGCACGGCAAGCTGGATGTGGAAATCATTGTGGCCGTGGATAAAAAATTCCTCAACCGCGAACAATGGGAAAACGGGGTGAAGAACCACAAGCGGCATACCGGGTGGGACCAGCTTCCATTGTACGTTGTGATGGATCGCACCATGGACGCGATGCCGGACCCCGTCGTCAAAGTCCTCGCCAGCCAGAAAAATGGCGAGCTGAACGGAAGCCAGCGATTCATCTGGAATGGCCGCACGATGGAGGTCTTCTTTCTGCCCCTGAATGACGTGCGCAACCAGCGACTGGGCACCATTGTGGTTCTGCGCGATGCCACGGCCACCGCAAAAGCGGCAAGACAGTCGATGGTGATGATCAGCGCGATTTCCTTGTCAGTTGGTGTGATGCTGGTGATTTTCTTTTACATCCTTCTCGGCCGCGTAGAGCGAGAACTTGCGCGTCGAACTGAAGCGCTCACAGCAGAGATCACTGAGCGCACGCGCGCCCAGGAGGAGTTGCAGGAGGCGCGTGACAATTTGGAGCAACGCGTCGCAGAACGCACGGCCGAGGTCACGCGCACCAACGAACTCCTGCAAAGCGCCAAGGAAGCGGCTGAAGCCGCCACCCGTGCCAAGAGCGAATTTCTGGCCAACATGAGCCATGAAATCCGGACGCCGATGAACGGAATTATCGGCATGACGTCGCTGGTTCTTGATACGGAGCTGTCGCCGGGGCAACGCAGTGACTTGAGCATCGTGAAAGCCTCAGCTGACTCGCTCCTTACAATCATTAATGATGTGCTCGACTTTTCTAAGATCGAAGCCGGCAAGCTTGATTTTGAGTCAACCGGATTCGACCTGCAGCAGGTGGTTGGGGAAGCCATGCGGCCGCTCGCTCTGCGCGGGCAGGAAAAAGGACTGGAACTGATTATAGAAATCAGCCCGGACACGCCGGAGACCGTGGTGGGCGATCCTGGCCGTTTGCGCCAGGTGCTGGTAAACCTCATTGGCAATGCGATCAAGTTTACAGAGCGCGGAGAGGTCACAGTTCGTGTAGATGTCGAACCAGGAGCGGAAACTGATGTCTGCCTGCACTTTGCTGTACTCGATACCGGCATCGGCATTCCGCTGAAGAAACAAGAATCCATCTTTGAAGCTTTCACCCAGGCGGATGGCTCAACTACCCGCAAGTTTGGTGGGACCGGATTGGGTCTGACTATCTGTAAACGTCTGGTAGAGATGATGCATGGACGAATCTGGGTGGAAAGCGGACCGCAGCGGCCGGGAAGCGCCTTCCATTTCACCGCTCACTTCGGTTTACACAAAGACTCCGCGCCCAAACGAATTCCGTTGCAAGCCGGAGAGCTGAGAGGGGTAAACGTCCTTGTCATTGATGACAACGCTACCAATCGTCACCTGCTCAACGAGATGCTTGGCCGTTGGGGAATGAAGGCGACTACCGTGGAATCAGGACAGGCCGGCTTGAGAGCGCTGCAATATGCCGACCTGGCCGGAGAGCCGTTTGGCCTGATCCTGCTGGACGTACATATGCCGGAAATGGACGGGTTTACCGTAGCGGAACGCATGAAGGAGAGCACCCATCTGGGCAAAGCCAGGATGATGATCCTCAGCTCAGGCTGCAGCTCGGCGGATGCGGTACGGAGCCGGAAGCTGGGAATCAGCGCCATACTGAGCAAACCAATCCTGAACACTGAGCTCCTGGATGCAATCTGCAGCACTCTGGGAAAACCAAAATTGCACCAGACAATTCGGCCAGCGGCCTCAGGCAAACAAGCGGCAGGCGGTCCTGCATCTTTGCGCATTTTGCTGGCTGAAGACAATCGCGTAAATCAGGTTGTGGCAACTCGCATGCTCGAAAAAATGCATCATCACGTCACTCTGGCTGAGACCGGTAGCCAGGTATTGAAGCTGCTTGAATCTCAAGATTTTGACGTGGTCATGATGGACATCGAAATGCCGGAAATGGATGGTTTTACGACAACCCGTGCGATTCGCGAGAAAGAAGAATCCAGCGGCAAGCATCAGTACGTCGTAGCCATGACGGCGCATGCAATGAGCGGTGATAAAGAACGGTGTCTGCACGGCGGAATGGATGCATATATATCCAAGCCAATCCGCTCAGTTGACCTGCTCGAGATCTTTGATGGCTTGTTCAAAGAGCCAGCGATACGCTAAGCCACGCCAGAAAGGGAAAATCCCGATCGGGCATAAACAAGGTGTGTTCGCCAGCGGGAGCTCGGTTGAAAGATCGGAGGGTTTAATGATGGAGTCGAAGTCCGGGATCGAAGCCGTATACGAGACTCTGAGATGCGACGGATTCGACCCTCTCGCTCTGTGGGACACAGTGGAACAGGATTTGAGCTTGCTCTCGGAGTTGGTACGGCTCTTTTCAGACGAGTATCCGCAGATGTTGCTCGATATTGAGCAGGCAGTGACACAGAAGGATGCTATCAGCCTGAGCAGGGCCGCCCATAAACTCAAAGGCGCTTTGTTGCAGCTTGCGGCACCCAAAGCGGCATCCCTCGCCGCTGATCTTGAGAATTGTGCTCACTGTGTCTCATTGACAAACCTTGAAGGCCTGGTCAACCAGCTCAGAGGTGAAGTTGATTCCCTGCTGCCCGTGCTTAAAACAATGGTTTCCAACCCAACAACGCGGCGCAGCAATCGAGGGGAACACAATTAATGTGTACGGCTCGCAATACAGGTGTCCGGTGCGAAATGTCGCCGATCCCCTCGTTAGAAGATCACCGCAGTACATTGGTAATTTGCACGCCATTGCGGGAATGCTTGATATTCGTGCAATTCTTGCCCAGTCAGAAGTTCGTCCCCCGCAGAAATAGAAGGAGAATTTACCGTGAACCACTCTACACCTATCGATTTCACCTACGACTATCGTCTGGTGGCACTCTCCGTGGTAATTGCCACCTGCGCGTCGTACGCTGCGCTTGATCTTGCCCGGCGCATCACCGCGGCGCGAAACAATCAGCGCCTGGCCTGGTTAGTTGGCGGCGCCATTGCCATGGGCACAGGCATCTGGTCTATGCACTATACAGGCATGCTCGCTTACCATCTGTCCGTTCCTGTCTATTACCACATCCCGACGGTGATCATATCGCTGATGGCTGCCATTGGCGCGTCGTTTGTCGCGCTCTTCGTTGTAAGCCGTCCTCGCGTGGGCGGGATTGGGGTGGCTGCCGGGAGTTCCCTGATGGCGGCCGGTATTTGCGGCATGCACTACATCGGAATGGATGCCATGCGCCTGCCTGCCATGCATCACTGGGACACGACGTTTGTTGCGCTCTCGGTACTGATCGCAGTGGTAGTTTCCCTGGCCGCACTGGGATTGACATTCACGTTTCGTGAAGATAAGCCGGGAAAATCAGCCAAGTTGGTTTGCTCATTAATTATGGGTTTCGCGGTTTCAGTCATGCACTACACTGGGATGGCAGCTGTCAGCTTTACATCGATGACAGAAGCCCCAGACTTGACCAATGCCGTGAGTGTCTCCCAGGTTGCCACTGCAGGAATCGTCGCTGTGACGTTTGTCATTCTGGGATCAATTTTTCTGTTACAGCGCTGGTTTGCGCCGCAGAACACCGTCCAATCAGAAGGATAAAGAACATACCCCCTTCGGGAGTTTCTTTTCGGGATGAAGAGTCAGTACTGGAGTTGATGAAGGAGCGCCTTCGGCCAAGCGGCGCTCTTTTTTTCTGATCACCCTCATGATCTTCGTTTGTTCATTCATGGCGACAAGGTACTTACGTAATATTTTCAGGTTGCTTCGCCTACGCTACATTGTCGACAACTTAAATTGGAAGCCAGCCGCTTGAAGCATTTCGTTTCGCACAGCAGATCTACGCGAGACGGTTCGACGGAAGCAAATGCCGCGACTGCGATAAAACACAAATCCCTGCGAGCACAGTGATTGCTGTAAGAGACAGCAGTTGCAGTGTGGCGATGCTATTTTCCCGGCAAAGGGAATAAACGGCGCGCTGATTGCCCGCACTTGCCGATTGCACGTCTCGTGTCCGGCGAGCCCTGGATTGGTGTCGCATAGCAACTCCAGCTCTGGCCCAGGTTGAAAAGGCATGCATCACACAATCCTTCTCGTTGACGATTCCAGCACAACATTGCTGATGGAGCAGATGTTGTTCGCCAAATATACAAAGTACAACCTCATCCTGGCCCGTGACGGCCGCGAAGCGGTTCAAAAAGCGCTGGCAGAAGAGCCTGATCTGATCCTGATGGATGTGATCATGCCCAACATGGATGGGTTCAGCGCGTGCCGCGAGATGCGCAAAATCCAGAGGCTGAAGCGCGTTCCCATCATTCTGGTGACCAGCCGCGGCGAACCTGACAACGTTGAGACCGGCTTCGCCAGCGGCTGCAACGACTATCTGACCAAGCCTATCGACGGGCGCGAGCTGCTTGAGATGGTAAGCGCTTACCTAGAGAGCGGAGGAGGTGGCTCTAAGTCGTGATTGATTCCTCCAAACACGGTGTGTATTTGCACGGACTGCCCGGCGAACACAGCTCCAGCCGACTGGAACAGGCACTCGCGCTTTGCGCCAGCAGCTGCCTCGATAAATGCGCAGGCGCATCAGCCGGCGAACATCCAGATGCCGTTTGGATGCGTTTGTATGCGGCCAGCGAGAGACTGAGGCTTGCCCTCCATGACGGTGACGCAGCGCAGGCCATTCTTGAAATTGGTTCAAATCTCATGGGCTGCGAAGAAATGGGCATCATCGGCATGGATCAGACTTCCGGTCTCACCTTTCTGGCACGATCCGGGATTGGCACAGAGCACGAGCAGACTCTGACTGTGCATGCGAGGGAGCTGTTAGCCGTGATCGAGGCAGATGAGATCTTGCTCGCGCAGGAAGAGGAATCTGGCAGTGCGTTCTGCTCAGAACTCGGAATAACCGCTTTTGTTCCTGTCTGGCATGACCGGAAACCCCGCGGCGCGATTGTTTTTTACAGGCTTCTTGCGCAGCGAAACGGGCTCGATCCAGCTGACCGCGAATTGCTGGAACTGCTTTCAATCTTTTCAGGACCATCGCTCTTCGGCGAGCGCCCGGATAAGGCCTCCCTTTTATGAATCGTAATGTCGATTTATCGCGAGATCCACAGGGTAATCATGGCACTTCCACAACCGCGCTGACAGCTTCTGACAATCGGCAGCGCCCGCGGGAGGTTTATCTGCACGCAGGACAAACCCGCTGCTCGCGCGATCCGTTGCTGTTAAGCATGATCCTGGGATCATCAGTGGGTATCTGCTTATTTGATCATCAGCTCTCCATCGGCGGAGCAACGCATTTCCTGCTGCCGGAATTCCCGCAGGGGGCCGAGAACCCCAGCAGCCGGTACGGCAACATTGCCGTTCAGGAACTCGTGGGGCAGCTCAGGACACTGGGCAGTAAGCCGGCAAATCTGACGGCGAGAGTCTTCGGAGGCGCATGCCTGTTTCAGAGTTTTCGTGACGGTGGACGCCCACATGTGGGTCATCGCAATGCGACTGTGGCGCTCGAGATGCTGTCGCGCCTGTCGATTCGTGTCATAGAAAAAGACGTGGCAGGGGAATTTGGAAGAAAAGTGAAGATGTGGAGCAATACGGGCGCCGTGGTGGTTGAAGTGGTGGGGAGCTAAAGGTGGAAATCTCCCGAGATCTCATCCTGAAGAGCTTTCTCCAGGAGTCAGAGGACAGTCTGGCTCAAATGGAGCAAGCCGTTCTGGAACTCGAGGCGCATCCGGACAATGCCGAGCTGGTTCAGGCCATTTTCCGCGTCGTGCATACAACCAAGGGCAATTCCGCCATTCTGGACCTGCAAGCGCTGCTTTCTTTTACTCATAGCCTTGAGGATTTTCTGGATGCAATCCGCGGGCACCGGCTGGCCGTTACACGTGAAATCACCACGGTGCTGCTTACGTCAGTCGATGTGATCCGGGAAATGGTCCTTGCAGCCGGCGCCGGTAAGGACGAAGCCAGCCCTCGGAGCGATGAGGTGCTCAGGAGCATCTCCCTTCACCTGCAAACTCTCGATGCCGTCACTGAAAACTCCGGAAAGCTGTTCCACTCGCCAGCGGCCAGCAGCGAAGGTGTTCCTGTTCCTGCTTCCGTGGTGGCCGGTGAAGCCGCCCGTACCCTGCGCGTGGATGTGAGCAAGCTCGATCGCCTGCTGGATCTCACCGGCGAGATCACGATAGCGCGCGGTCGCCTGACGCAGTTGCTCGAGAATAAAGAACACATTGACATTGGTGAGCTCCGTGAAGCACAGCGTTTTGCGGACTCGCTGCATACGGAATTGCAGGAAACCATCCTGAAAGCTCGTATGGTGCCGGTAGGTCCTCTCTTGCGCCAATACGCGCGGACGGTTCGCGATCTCGCCCGGACGCATGGCAAGCTGGCCCAGCTTCACGTTGAAGGTGAGGATGTTGAAGTAGACACCTCCGTTGTCGAGCATTTGAAAGATCCTGTTCTCCACATGATTCGCAATGCCATTGACCACGGCATTGAAGCTCCCGAGGTGCGCAGAAAAGCCGGGAAGCCTCCTGTAGGCACGATAACCGTACGCGCGTTCCAGCGAGCAGGCAGCATTGTCATGGAACTCAGCGATGACGGAGCAGGGCTGGACCGAAAAAAAATCATGGATCTGGCCCGCAAACGCGGGCTCGCCCCCGAGCCGGAGCGATTGTCAGACCATGACATCTATCAACTGATTTTCGAATCCGGATTTTCCACCGCCAGTCAGGTCAGCGAACTCTCAGGACGCGGCGTCGGCATGGACGTGATTCGTCGCAATGTGCAGGCCCTGCGCGGCACGGTGCATGTATCCAGCCGGCCTGGGGCCGGAGCCACGGTCCATATTGCCCTGCCATTGACGCTGGCGATGATTGAAGGGTTTGGGATCGGCGTGGGAGATGAAACTTGCGTGATCCCTGTCGACCAGGTTGTTGAGTGCGTTGAATTGCATGCGGATCAGGTCTACGCTGACCGCACAGAAGGGGTGCTCCAGTTGCGGGGCGAGCCGCTTCCCTATCTTCATCTCAAAAACCACTTCGGGTTCAGCGGCGGACGTGCTTCGCGGCAAAACGTCATTGTTGTCCGGCACGATTCCTGGCGCGTAGGGCTGGCGGTAGACACGCTATACGGCGCGATGCAGACGGTCATCAAGCCCCTGCCTGCAATTTTCAGGAACGTGCCCGGAGTCTCAGGTTCGGCAATTCTGGGCAATGGCCGTGTGGCGCTGATTCTGGATGTAGCAGCGTTATTGAGAGACGTTCAGTCGCAAATACCAGGATTGGCCTGACGGCCAGGGCCCCGGGACAAGTAAGAGGCGTGGCTTAGCGCCGGCAATTTGAGTGAAGGTATGGGGAGAAGCAGATGTTGAACAACGTTACGATTGCAAAAAGACTGGCCTTCGGCTTCGGCTTTGTGCTGTTCCTGATGGCGTGCATCGGTTTGATCGGCTGGAAATACACGCGGTCCATGTCTATGGAATTCGAGAGCCTGTATACGGAAAACCTGCAATCTTCCGTGCAGCTTTCCAACGCGGAACGCGGACTTTGGCAGTTGCATTTCGGCATTGCCAATTTCGCTGTGGCGCATCCTGAAGACCGGGCCAAAATCCGCAGCGACGAATCAAAATGGACGTCGCTTGTAGACGACAGCATGAAAGCTTACCGGTCCGGCAATCGTACGCAAGCTGAACAACAGAAATTGAAAGAGTGGGATGAATGGTATGCAAAGTACCTTGCTGCGCGGCCGCGCTGGATCAGCCTGGTTGATCAGGGAAAGATGGAGGAAGCAGCGGCCTACCGTTCCACGACGACAAATGCATTGGCAACTGCTGCTGTCAACTCCCTGGCCAACCTCATTGACATGCAGAACGAGCTTGGCGATGCCAAGCAGAAGCAGGTCCACAATGAAGCAAGTTCTGCATTGCTCTTGCTTGTTGTATTTCTTCTCTCTGCGATTTCAATTGGCGCGACAATCAGCCTGTCCGTAAGCGCCGGTATCACTACGGCGCTGAACAGCCTTGTTTCCATGCTGGCGGAAATCGCCGAAGGCGGCGGTGATCTGACGCGCAGACTGAATGATTCAGCAAGAGACGAAGTTGGCGAGGTTGCACGCCAGTTCAACCGCTTTGTAGCCAAGATCGCCGAGATTGTGGCGCAGGTGCGTACGGGAGCCGGCGCAGTCGCATCGGCGGCCCAGCAGGTGGCATCGTCTTCTTCAGCGCTTTCTCAGGGCACGAGTGAGCAGGCGGCCTCAGTGGAGGAGACCACTTCCAGCCTGGAGGAAATGAGCGCCTCGATTACTCAGAACTCGGAAAACAGCCGGCAGATGGAACAGGTGGCCAGCAAAGGCGCGCGCGAAGCGGAAGAGAGCGGCATCGCAGTCAGCCAGACAGTTGAAGCAATGAAGTCTATCACCGAAAAGGTCGACATCGTTGATGAGATCGCTTATCAAACCAACCTGCTTGCCCTGAATGCAGCCATCGAAGCTGCACGGGCCGGCGAACATGGAAGGGGCTTTGCCGTGGTCGCCACCGAGGTGCGCCGCCTGGCAGAGCGCAGCCAGCAGGCAGCCAAGGAGATCAGTTCTCTCGCCACAGACAGCATGAAAGTGGCGGAACGCTCAGGTAAGCTGCTGGGTGAATTGGTCCCAGCCATCAGGAAAACCGCCGAACTGGTACAGGAAGTTGCAGCGGCATCCCGCGAGCAATCGTCCGGTGTGAGCCAGATTAACAAGGCCATGGGCCAAGTGGACCAGGTCACGCAGCGCAATGCTTCCTCAGCCGAAGAACTTACCAGCACAGCCGAAGAACTGTCCTCGCAGGCGGCGGCGCTACAGAAATTGATGGGCTTCTTTAAGGTCGCCGGAGTTGCGGCAGACGTGGTGGACACATCTGCCTCCCATCGCCCAGGCACTGTCCAACACCCCTCCTTCCAGGAACATCTGGAGCCCGCGCTGGCGCGTTCCGGAAACACACCGAATGGCAAGCCGAACGGTAAGCCACGCGAAGTCGCATCGGAAGCGAACTTTACTCAATTTTAGGAGCCAGGCATGGAGACGCAGGAAGTTGTGGAGCAGCAGCAATACCTTACCTTTATGCTTGCCGGTGAGGAATATGCCATCAGCATTCTCAATGTCAGGCAGATCGTCGAATACCACACTGTCACCAGGGTACCGAAAACACCGAAGTGGACGCGTGGGGTAATCAATCTTCGCGGCGCGGTGGTACCGGTGGTTGACATTGCAGTGAAGTTCGGCCTTGAGGAACGCCCGGTGACCAGGACCACCTGCATCATCATCATTGAAACGCGCTCCGCGGACCAGAATGCCACAATCGGGGTGATTGCAGATGCAGTCAGCCAGGTGATCGATCTTCGCCCAGCAGACATTTACGAACCGCCCTCATTCGGAACACGGGTACAAGTCGATTACCTGTTGGGGATGGTGCCGATGGGAAGCAAATTTGTCCTGCTTCTGAATCTTGAGAAGGTGCTTTCAAGCGAGGAACTGGTCAGCTTGACTCACTTGCCGGAATCGACTCCACAGGAACAACCATCAATTGGGTCTATCCCCATGGAGGCTATGGAAACCGGGGCCTCTGGGGACCACAAACAGCACGACACGGTGTGATACGCAAAAAGCCGCTAGTCATATTTCGCAGAACAGCCGAGCAAACAAAATGTCCAAAAAGATTCTATTGGTAGACGACTCTCCGACATCCAGGCTTAACAGTCGCTGGATGATTGGTGAGAGAAGCAACTACGAACTGATTAGTGCGTCAGATGGCAAAGAAGGATTGGAAATAGCCTTTGCGCAGAGGCCCGACCTGATTCTGATGGATGTAGTCATGCCTCGGATGAGCGGATTGGAAGCGTGCCGCGCTCTGAAAGAGCAGGAGAGCACAAGAGCAATTCCCGTGATTCTGCTTACAACACGAGGTGAGCAGGCAACCATGCAGGACGCCTATCAGAGCGGATGCAGTGAATTCCTGACCAAGCCGGTGGATGAAAAGAAGCTGAGGGCGGTGCTGAAGACTTACCTCGGAGAATAATACGATTTGATCTAAGCGTAGCCCGATCCGGAGTGGTACTGATCAGTTCTGGCAATCCGCCTGGCTGCACATTGAGGAAAACATGATCCAACAAACAGAACAACCTGAACCCGTGGTAGCGTATTGCCAAATCAGAGAAAAACGAATGACTGTGCGGGCCGGTCAGCGGAAACCAGAGCTCCAGCCCAGGTCTATTTCAGCCCGGATACGGAATGCCTTTTTCGCCTTTTCCGCCTGGTGCAACCGGCTGGACATTGATGACCGGGGATTCTGGATTTAAACATCTTGAATGCGACGCCGCTTTTT
>DASUBD010000292.1:0-11294 GCA_035763445.1 Candidatus Angelobacter sp. | reverse complement strand
AAGGTCAATAGCCCTGGTCTTTTCCCCTCTGTCTTCAGCCATTTATCTCTCCCGTGTTCTCCAAAAGCCTGGTGCATTTGCCGCCCCTGCGCCAGTTGCCTGATTATAACTATATACTATTGGCGAAGAAAAAGGGAACTGGAAATTGACAAAAAACTCCCGGTCTGTGAAAGCCCCGGGAGGTGAGCCAAACGAGTGGGGAGAACGTTTACCAGTATTTCAGGCTGACCTTGTCGAGCCAGGTCGAATAGGCCACGTGGCTGGAACGCATATCCATCTGGAAAGCCACGTTGAGTTCCTTGGAACTGGAAGCCCTGGCGGGGTAGCTGCGATTCACGTAATGCTTGACACCATCAAGCGTGAAGGAGATGTACTTAACATAGCCACTGCTGCGCTGGAATTCCCAGGTGAGATGGTGCCATTTGTAAGCCGAAGGCATCTTGCAGGGGATACCGGTGGAAAGCCAGTTTCCGGATTTATTGCCCCAAACATCCCAGTGTCCGCCCGCAATGTTGCACTGGGTGCCGAAGATCCAGCGATGAGAGCCGTTGGCCTGGTTATTGTCGAATTCCAGAGCCTGAGCATATTGCGGGGTCTTGATGTAAAAGTACACATCGTAGACCAGGTGGGTAGCGGCGCTGGCGCCAAGCTGTTTCCACCACAGAGCGTCAGCGTAAGCGTGGGTGCTGGCAATGTGGAACTGGCGCGAGCTTCCCGTCAGAGAAGGACTGCTGACCAGGGTCGAATAAATCGACGCCACTGGACCTGAGCCGCCCGAACCCGCACACGCATCGCAGCTCTGCCATCCAGACATATTCTCAATACTCGATTTGATCGTCTGTGCCGATAGGGAAACGCTGCATGCCCCTACCAATGCAAAAATTGCAATCACAAGCCAGCTCTTATTAGGTTTTTTCAACATCTACTGTCTCCAGGGGAATTTTTGGGATTGGTTTCTTGCTGGTTATTTTCGACCACCCGCTTTCCGGTGGCGGCCCGTGTCCTCCGGGCAAAATGGAGACTACCGACCCATCTACTCTGCCTCAACCCTTTTCCGCCACTTAGGGCAATTACATGCCCCATCTAGGGGAAGGCCTGATGCATTGGGCTAGGGAAATGGAATCAAAATGAGCTCTTGAAGCATTAATCTTCACGGGATTGTAAGTAGCTGCTGAATGAATTGTTTAGCAAGACGTACGTAACGCCGGCGCGCTCAGGGAGCCAGGTTGGCAACGGCAGCATTCTGCCACTGCAAATGGAATCATCGTATCCCGGACGATCCCACGCTGCTTGGTGCTGATCTTTTGCCGGGTCGTTGGACGGAAACCCCTTGTGAGGCATGACCTCAAGCTTCAGGGTTCGGCACCTCCGCAAAAAAATCGCTCCCGAAAGGGGGGAGCTTCCGGGAGCAAGCCATTAAGGCAGCCGAAAAAAATCAAGGCAGTTTCTGAAGAGCTATGCTGTTACCAGTACTTCAGGCTGACCTTGTCAAGCCACGTCTTGTAGGCGACGTGGTTCGACTTCTGGTCCATCTGGAATGCCACGTTGAGTTCGTTCACGCTTGAGGCTTTGCCGGTATACGTGCGGTTCACGTAATGCTTCACTCCGTCCAGAGTGACGGCGATATAGGTCAGCTGTGTAGACGTACGTTTGAATTCCCAGGTCAGGTGATGCCATGTGTAGGCAGAGGGCATTTTGCAGGGAATTCCGGTGGAAAGCCATTTCCCGTCCGCATTTCCATATACATCCCAGACGCCTGCAGCAATGTTGCATTCCGTCCCGAAGATCCACCGCATATGGCCATTGGCCTGGTTATTATCGAACTCGAGCGCCTGCGAGTATTGCGGGGTCTTCAGGTAAAAGTAAACGTCATACACCAGGTTAGTGGCGCTGTTTGCCGCGCCCAGCTGTTTCCACCAGAGGGCATCAGAGTACGGGGTGGTTCCCGCAATGGAAAAGACTCGAGAATCGCCGCTCAGGGACGGACTGGTGATTCCCGCCTGGGTAGTGATCGTCGAAGTAGGACCGGTCCCGCCGGTTCCAGCGCAGGAACTGCAGCTTTGCCAACCAGACATAGCCTGGATTGCACTCTTGACCGTCTGGGCCGTCGCTGTGGAAGCCGCGAAAGATGTGAGAAGAAAACCCGTCAGCGCGGCCATGGAGATTGAGAAGCATTTTCTTTGGGACTTTATCATTCTGCTTTTCTCCACGGAGTTTGTTAAACTTCCGGTAAATTCCAGGGGCGAAGCGACGTTATATAGACATCTACTCTGGATCAACCATTTTTCTCAGTTGGAGAGAAGAAATCCGCAGCGAAGGGTTACTGAGGTGCTACGAACAAATTTAGCTCCCATCTGCTGCATGATCTTCTTCATGCCGCTGTTCAATCAACGTTCATCACGGTAGATCGCGCCGCAGCCCCAGCCATTCGCATTTCGGAGCTGCAGGCCTTAGCTTCGGCCTTAGTTCCCCTGGGTAGTTTGCCAATTTGCGCCTTGATTTTCAGAAGGAACACACAACCGCATGCCGGCTTGACTCATTCTGTTTGTGGAAAGAGGCTTTTCAATTGACGGGAAGGGTGAGGAAGAGCCGGCTCATATTGCCGCTGCCAGCAAAAACCGAAAAGCGCCGGGGGCCACTGCATGGTTTCACCGAACAGAACAAAAATCCCGGACCTTCGGCCCGGGATTGCTTTTGCCAATGGGGCAGGTGATTTACCAGTATTTGAGGGAAACTTTGTCGACCCATGTGTCATAGTCGTGCTGATATTTGTCTCCGTCCATCTGGAATGCTACGTTGATTTCGTTCACGCTTGATCCGCGGGCGTAATAGGAACGGTTCACGTAATGCTTGACTCCGTCGAGGGTGAAAGAAACGTAGTGGACTTTCGAACTGTCGCGATAAAGTTCCCAGTGAATGTGGTGCCACTTATAACCAGAAGGCATTCCACAATAGATTCCCGTCGAGCGCCACGCGCCACCCTTGGGATCGTAGACCTCCCACACGTGACCGTCTTTGATGCTGCACTCAGTGCCGAAGATGAATTTGTGCGATCCGTTGGACTGGTTGACATCAAACTCCAGCGCTTGCGCGTAGCTGGGCGCCTTGAGGTAGAAGTAGACGTCGTAGGTAAAGTGAGTCTTGCTGTTACTGGCGCCCAACTGCTTCCACCAAAGTGCGTCAGAGTAAGGCGTGCTCCCACCGATGTGGAATTTTGCAGAAGAGCCGCTTAACGAGGGAGAGCTGACCAGTGTCATGCTGTGAGGAGCGCTGGGACCCGATCCTCCCGCACCGGCGCATGACGAGCAGCTCTGCCAGCCGCTCATCTGCTCAATGCTGCTTTTCAGGGTTTGAGCCGCGGACGTGGATACGGCAGCGAAGGCAAAAATGCCAAGTACGAGAATTGTCCAGGGGGTTTTCGTAATCTGAGCCATCTACCTTTAACTCCAGGGGATAAGTTTTGCTTCGCCCTTTACCGTCTGGGCGAAGGCGCAGACTATCGGTCCATCTATTCACAATCAACGGTCTCAGGAAAAAACAGAAAACAGGGAACTACTGGAGGAGTAAGGGCCGTTCTTAACACAAAATCAAAAGGGCGGACTGGCGACCGCCCTTTTCACTCCCATTTTGAACAGCCCTGATGAATATTCAACTCAATTTCCGCATGAAACGTGAGTTGTGGGCCTTAGTTGCCGCCTTAGTTCTACCAGTACGTGAGCGAAACCTTGTCCAGCCAGGCAGAATAATCGTCCATGTTCTTGTCGCCATCCAGTTGGAAAGCTACGTTCAGTTCATTCACGGAAGAAGGCCTTGCAGTATACGTCCGGTTTACGTAGTGGGTCACGCCGTCATAGGTGAATCCAATGAAGACCACCTGCGTTGCCGTGCGCTTGAATTCCCACGTCAGGTGATGCCATTTAAAGGCGCTCGGCGCAGAGCATGGGATGCCGGTTGAAAGCCAGTTGCCATCGGCATTGCCCCAGACATCAAAGTGACCCACTGTGCTTCCGGTTTTGATGTTGCATTGCGTCCCAAAGATGAAGCGCTCGTTCCCGATCGCCTGATTTACGTCAAACTCCAGGGCCTGCGCGTACTGTGGGGTGGTCAGGTAGAAGTACAGGTCATACTTGAAGTTCTTGGCTGTGTTGGCGGCGCCCAGTTGTTTCCACCACAGAGCATCCGAATAGGAGGTTGTGCCACTGATGCTGAACTTGGCCGACTTTCCGTCCAGAGATGGAGAAAGAATATTCTGGACCAAGGAAATCATGGAGATCGGACCGTTCCCACCCGCTCCGGCACAGGCGGTACAGCTCTGCCATCCTGTCATCTGGTCAATGTTCGACTTGATAACTGCTGTTGAGGGCGGAGTGGGCAAGCTCGGGGTTGGCGATGGAGTCGGAGTGGGGGTCGGGCTGGGGCTGGGGGTGCTCCCACTTACAGTAATCGTCAGCGCCGTCTTGAAGACCGTGCCGGCCGAGTCCCACGCCTGCACCACAACGTTGTGCTTGGTAGCCGACATGGAAACGGAGGTGTCGATCTTGGAACTTTGGATGAAATATACGCTTACGTTATCAACGTAAATGCGCATGGCCGTAATTGTGTGGGTCGAGGTAGCAGAAGCGACGAAGTGGACGGGGGACCCTACAGTGGAACCAGTGGTGGGTGAGCTAACGGTTACTCCGGCAAATGAGATCGCGGACAATCCGAGGGTAATCATCAGCAGACGGAAAGCTTGTTTCACAGTGCCCCTCCTCAAGAACTAAGTGTGCTTAGTTTCAGTGAGGGGGCAGGTTAGGTGTTGATCTACTCTGGATGTATCGGGAGAGCCCTTAATTCAACTCCGTTTTGAGCCTTAGAAAATCTGAGATGGGTGTGGAAATTGTGGAAATCTTGTGGATGCCGCGACACCTATGCGGCGGATTCGCTTTTAGTGAGGGCGTGGATTTCTTCACTGAGCGCGGTGGTTTGGGCACCCTCACTGCGGTACAGATGATGGATCAAGAATAGCGGCCGGTGCCGAACCTCATCATAGATACGGCCAATATACTCTCCCAACAAGCCGATGCAGACCAGTTGGATTCCGCCCAGAAACAAGACGGCCAGGAAAATCAAAAAATAGTCCGCTCTCACGAAGGGCAAACCGATCATAGCCGCTGCCAGGCCAAGCATCACCAGGAATAGCGCCAAGGTCAGCACGACCACTCCCAAGGCCATGCCCAGCCGCAAAGGCTTGTAACTGAAGCTGAAGATCGCGTCCGCGGCATACTTGAACAGGCGCGAGAACGTCTGTTTAGGTTCGCCGGCGGCCCGGTCAGCCCGGTCATAGGCGACGAAAGCTGTTGGAAAGCCCACCCAGGCTCTCATTCCGGGCAGGTACCGATTGCTCTCTTGCAGGCGATTGATTGCGTTCACGGCCTGCCTGTCCAGTAATCCGAAGATACCGGCATTCAACGGGATGGGATAATCGGAAAGCCAACGTAGTATCTTGTAAAAGAGCGGAAAGAGCATCCGTCTGATTCCGCGTTCGGCGCGGCTGGAACGGTTGGCAATGACAACCTTGGCCCCCGATTTCCACGCCTGAAAAAGATGCGGCACTACTTCTGGAGGATCCTGGAAGTCACCATCCATCAGCACAACAGCGTCGCCCTGGGCGGTGCTCATACCGGCGGTAAGGGCAGCCTGATGACCGAAATTGCGCGAGAGTTCAACCACCGTAACCCGAGAATCTTTTTGCTGCACCGTCACAAGGCGTTCGAGAGAGGCGTCGCGGCTGCCATCGTTCACATATAGGATTTCGACAGGTTCCGGGATACTGGACAGGGCCTTGTCGAGGGCTGCATGGAAAGCTGGGATGTTCTCTTCTTCGTTAAAGATTGGTATTACAACCGAAAGCATGCTAAAACCCAATTACTTCTTCGTGTTATGCAGCCTGATCCTGCCGGATCGCCTGTTTCAGATACGAGTTCAGCGGCAAATCTTTTTTACCGCCCACAACGTCTGAGCGACCGACACTGTAATAATTCAGCCCAGCAGCGTCCATGTCAGCGGGCTTAAAGAGATTGCGTCCATCCACTACGATGGGATAGCGCAGCAGAGATTTCATGCGGGTCAGGTCTAGAGCCCCGAAATCTTCCCATTCTGTGAGCACCAGACATGCATCGGCGCCCTTGAGCGCCTCGTAAGGGTCGCTGGCGAATTTCACTGAATCCGGCGGCAGTTCTTCCGCAGCACGTCCCATGGCAGCCGGATCATAGGCCGTGATAATGCAACCCTCTTTGAGAAGGCACCTTACGATTGCCAGTGCCGGCGATTCACGCACGTCGTCCGTACCATTCTTGAACGCGAGTCCCAGCACCGCCAGCTTCTTGCCTTTGAGCGTCCAGAGCGCTTTCTTTACCTTACGCAGGAAGCGCGCACGCTGTTCCTCGTTGACCTTGACCACTTCGTCCAGCAATCCGAACTGTAACCCGTTTTCGCGCGCCACAGCCCGGAATGCCAGCAGGTCCTTCGGGAAACAGGAACCACCATAACCCACCCCCGGATAAAGAAATCTGCGACCGATACGCGAGTCGGTGCCCAGACCCTCACAGACCTGCTCTACATCCGCGCCTACGGCTTCACATACAGAAGCCACCGCATTCACAAATGAGATTTTCATGGCCAGGAATGCGTTGGAAGCATGCTTGATCAGTTCAGCGCTTTTGGCACTGGTATGGATCAACTTTGCGCTGAAGGGGCCGGGAATACGCCCGGGAATTGCATTCGGTTGCGAGTAGTAGCTGCCATCCACCAGCGGCTTGTACGCCTGCTCGACAATCTGCGCGCAACGTTCGCTGTCCGCACCCACCACAATTCGATCCGGATAGAGAAAATCGGCTACCGCAGAGCCTTCTCGCAAGAACTCCGGATTGGAGGCCACGTCAAACAATTCCGCCGGCGCCCCGTTCAGCAACATGATCTTCCTGATCCAGCTGTTGGTGTAAACCGGAACCGTACTCTTTTCAACAATAACCTTGTAGCCATCAATTGCGCCGGCAATATTCTGGGCCACCGATTCCACGTAAGACAGATCAGCGTCACCGTCTTCTTTGGGGGGCGTGCCGACGGCAATGAAGATGACCTCGCTGCGATGCACCGCGTCAGTCAAGTCTCCGGTGAAATGCAGGCGCTTGCCTCTGTGGCGGTCCAGCAACTCTGGAAGAAATTTTTCGTGGATGGGACATTCGCCACCCTGCAGTGCCGCCAGCTTATGTTCGTCGTTATCAACCAGCACCACGTCGTGTCCAAGTTCGGCAAAACAAGCTCCGGCCACCAGCCCAACGTATCCAGATCCCACAACGCCAATTTTCATCGCTATTGAGTCCCTACCTTCTCCAAAATGTTCCGTCGCCTCTTAATCCCTGGCCAGGGCGGAACGAAACAGAGCAGCTAAGGGCTTTGGATGTCAGTACACCTGATCAGGATGTCGATGCCTGAAAACTAAGAACGCTTAGGTAAATATTCAGTCGTTAAGCGACTTGTTCTGCCGGCACTGCTTCTCAAGAGGGTTTGAGTTTCCGGGGATTTCCAGGAATCTCAGCGCGCAAGGCGTATGACTGTTTCGATGTGATAGGTTTGCGGAAACAGGTCGACCAGATGTACTTCTTCCACGTGATAGCCGGTTTCAAGCAGCAGGCGCACATCGCGAGCCAGAGTTGCTGGATCGCATGAGACGTATGAAATCCTTTTTACTCGCAGAGCAGCGAGCAATTGCGTCACCTTAGGTCCGAGTCCAGCTCGCGGCGGATCCACCACCACAATATCGGGATGCATGTTGAGGCATCGAGGGAGAAATTGTTCTACCTCAGTTTTTACCGGCACCACATTTTTCAGTACGTTGCTTTGCAAATCGGCGGTGGAAGCAGGCGCAGATTCCACCGCGAAGACCTGGCTAAAGCGTTTTGCCAGATGATTGGCAAATAATCCCACACCGGAGTAGAGATCCAAGGCAATATTGCCGAAGAAATCGCCCACAACCGTTTTGACCAGCTCATTGACCAGGAACCGGTTTGTCTGGAAAAAAGCTCCTGCGCTTACGCGAAAAGATTTTTCGCCCACCTGGTAGAGGAGGCTGGGATTCCCCACGGTATCCTTCAACTCGGTTGAAATTGCGGGACCACTGGCGGGCTGCTCAAAAAGTCCTGCGCCCTGAATATTGGGGAGACTGTTTTGCAATTGGCCTGCGAATTCCCGTATACCTTTGGCTCCCGGAGCATGGATCAGTTCCAGCACCACACGTGAATCTGCGTGGTCCACAAAGAGCTCAATTTCGCTAAGTCCCGCCGGGACTGCCCCCGTCGCGCCAATTTCCCAAAGGTGCTGGATGACCTGGTTCACCGTAGGAGAGCTGATGGGACATTCAATAATCGGAAGAAGATCGTGAGAAGCAAACCGGTGGTACCCGATAGCGAAGTCGCTCCCTCCCCGGACTTTGAGGCGCGTGCGATTGCGGTAATGCCAGGGATCAGCGGAATGCGCAAGGATGTCGCCCTTCCAGTCCAGTTTGGCATTGCGCAGCAAAGTCTCCCGAAGGATTGAACCTTTCAACTCAATCTGCGTTTTGTAGCCTGCGTGCTGGTAGTGGCAACCGCCACAGCTCCCGAAATAGGGACACTGCGGCTTCACACGCTTGTCTGATGGCTGCAAGAGCTGGTCCGCGTTCGCGCGCGCGAAGCTGCTCTTCTCTTTGACCAGTGTTGCGCTGACCTCTTCCCCGGGAAGTACAAAGGGCAAAAAGACAGCTTTCCCGCCAGAGAGACGGGCCAGGCCATCGCCGCCATAGACCATCTTTTCGATTTTGAGGTTCACATGTAAAAGAGACTGAGTCTGGGCATTTTAGCCTGTTCAAGCAGGCGCTTGTGCACAAATTGTCTTAAGAGCTGATCAATCTGCGCGGCCGGCATCTTGCTTCGATAAGGCGCAATTTCTCTGTCTGCTTCCGCTCTCAAGCTTACGAGTTGCTGCTCTGGTGTTGCAACCATGAGGACGGCAATGAGCTTTTCTTCCAGAACAGTCATTCGGCGCTCCAAATCCTCCAGCCGTCCGGGAGATTGGCCAGAGGCAAAGCCGGCAGCCAATTCTTCCAATACTCTGGCGCACTCCTGGGCCACTGCTTTGACCTGGAACGAGCCAGGGCTGTTCTTCAACTCCGCAGCATTTCGGGAAAAATACTCTCCCAAATCACTGCTGCTCAACCCGCTTGCCGTCGTGGGCTGCGTTCGGTCCGAGCCTACGGCCGCCTCTTTCATTTCTTCGGCCGCAGTCAGCACCTCTTGCACGCACCACGCCAGGCCATTGATCTTCCTGGTTTTCCTGGGACGACGTTCATAGTTATGGAATGTTACATCGATTCCCCGCAGTACCGCCTCAAGAGGGATGCCAGCATCCTTCCATGTCTCGATCAGCACCCAGTCCAAGGTTGACAGAAGAAGTCCTCCGCCACGACGCATCAGATAACGGTTCTCAATCTCAGAGAAATAGTAAAAATAGTTTTCCACGGGCAGAATATGCTTTGAGAGTTTAGCGCAGCGGTTATGAACAAAGCTCGCGAGTAAGCACCGAATCCCTGCTCATCTGCGTTCAGGAGTTATTGTTTTTCATCTTGTGCGTGGGGGCGTTCCGTTCCCAGATGATGCGCAGGCCGTCCAGCGTAAGCAGATCATCCACCTTTTTTATATACCTTGAATGCTCTCCGATCAGCGGCGCCAAACCGCCTGTTGCCACTACCTTTGTGTCGGCTCCCAACTCTTTGACCATGCGTTCCAGAATTCCGTCCACCAGCCCAAGATAGCCGAAGAACATTCCAGATTGAATGCTGCCAACGGTGTTCGTCCCAATCAGCTTGGCCGGCTTGCGAATGTCCACTAGCGGCAACCGGGCGGTGTTTTCAAACAGGGCCTGGGCGGAAATACCAATGCCGGGCGAGATCACTCCTCCCAGATATTCTCCTTTGCTCGAAACTGCATCAAAAGTCGTCGCTGTTCCAAAATCAACCACCACACAGGGACCGCCGTACTTTTCAAAGGCTGCTACGCCGTTAACAATGCGATCTGCGCCGACTTCCTGAGGGTTGTCGTAATGGACAGGCATGCCGGTCTTAATGCCGGGCTCCACGAACAGCGGCTTCAGGTGGAAATATTTCTCGCACACCTCTCGCAACGTGGAATCCATGGGCGGAACAACAGAAGAGATGATGATGCCGCGAACGTCAGCGGCTTCCACTTTGCCAATGGCAAACAGGTTCCGGAAGAGCACTCCGTATTCATCCACTGTATGGGTTCTGACGGTTGCCACGCGCCAGTGAGCAATCAGCTTTGGCCCGGATTTGCCGGCAAAACCTGGAACACCGGCTTCATAGACACCGAGGACCGTATTGGTATTGCCAACATCAAGTACCAGAAGCATCAGATTTCTCGTTCAGGGGACGAACGCTCCCTGAAATTACAACTCTTAATCCACGGTCTGTGCGAACACGCAAAAAGCCGCGAGGGTCAAGCCCATCTGTGATTCCGCTGTATCCTCCGTCCTCATTCACCTGCACCAGCTTACCTTGAGCATAAGAAGAGCGCGACTCCACCCGGCGCATGATGGGTTCAAAGAGCAATGCGGGTGTCCGGATTGGGCTGTTCATAGTTCGCAGCAGCGCACGGTACTCGCGATCAAAAGCGCGAATCAACGCCGACACAAGTTCAAGCCGGGTCCATTCCCTTCCGGATTCCAATCTCAGAGACGTGGCTGTCTCTGCAAATTCCGCCGGAAACCGGTCGTGGTTGACGTTGATCCCAATTCCCACTACAGCGTAGTTCACCCGCGAGCCTTCCGAACTCATTTCCGTCAGAATGCCCGCAAATTTGCGTTCGGCAATAAGGCAGTCGTTGGGCCAGCGAATATCAGCCTGCAAGCCGGTGATTTCCTTTACCGCATCCTGAACCGCAACACCGGCAATCAAAGAAAGCCACAATGAATCTCCGGGAGAGAGCGGTGGATGCAAGAGAAAAGAACAGTAGATTCCGCTACCGCGCTCTGAATGCCAGGAATGGCCCTTGCGGCCACGGCCGGCGCTCTGCTCATCGGCAAGAAAAACCGCCCCTTCAGGCCTGTTTTCATGACCGTGACTGCTCTGGGCGCCAGCCTGCATAGCCAGCAGATTGGTTGATTCAGTTTGCGGGTAATGATGGATATTGCCGGAAAAAATTGTATTCCGCACCAGGGGAGCCAGAGTTTCCGGCGATATCAGATCAGAAGCCAACAATTCC
>DASUBD010000291.1:0-5537 GCA_035763445.1 Candidatus Angelobacter sp. | reverse complement strand
GCGTCTGTTGAATCCATACTGACGCCAAGAAGAACGATTTTGTCGCCCATTCTGGCCTGCATTCGATTGAGCGCGGGGGTCTCCTCAATGCAAGGCTCACACCAGCTTCCCCACAGGTTCAGAACCACTATTTTGCCGCGGAACTGATGAAGAGAAACAGTATGGTCGGAATCCTGAATGGTGAAATCAGGGGCGGGCTTGCCCACCAGGCCTGTGCCAGGGGTATCAGTACAGCCGCCCAGCGCAAGAGCCAACGCCAGACCAAACAAGAACTTCAGGTGATTCACGCTTTTATAATAAACCGAATCTGATGCTCTTGAACCCTCAACCGGTAACTGTCCAGGTGATCATTCCCGCGCGAAACGAGGAGGATTGCCTTGGCCGCTGCCTGGATTCGCTCGTGTCTCAGCGGGGAATTTCCTTTCAGATCACGGTTGTTGACGATGGATCAACAGACAGTACGCGAGCTATTGCCGAGTCCTTTCCCGGCGTGCGGGTGATCAACGCCGGTGAGCCACAGAATGGCCTGAGCGGAAAATGCAACGCGTTGATGAAAGGGGTGGAGGGTTCGACCGCGGAATGGCTCCTGTTTACGGATGCCGATACGTTTCATTATCCGGGATCGCTGGCGGCTGCGGTAAAGGAAGCCGAAGAACGTGGGGTTGATCTGCTGTCTTACTCGCCAGAGCAGGAGACCGGCTCCTGGTACGAGAGCATGCTCATGCCGGTGGTGTACGCGGAATTGACCCGGACCTATCCGACCGAAAAGATCAACGATCCAGATGATCCTGCCGTTGCCGCCAATGGGCAGTACATTCTGGTGCGGAGGGGCGTCTATCAGGGCCTTGGAGGCCATCAGGTAGTCGCTCATAAGCTATTGGAAGATGTTGAGTTAGCACGGATATTTAAACAGACAAATCATAAAATCTGGTTCCGCTTTGGAGAGGGAAGGGTCAAGACGCGAATGTACAGGAGCTTCGCCGCCCTGTGGGAAGGATGGACGAAGAATCTGGTACTTCTTTTCCGGCATCCGCTGCTGCTGGCGGGTTTGCGAGGGCTTGAGTTCATGGCCATTCTGGCTTTCGTTGCGGGTTCGGCGATTCTGGCGGTTAACAAGTCCGCTACAGCCGCGGTTGCAGCTTGCTGTGCAGCGGTGCTGTTGTGGACGCTGTTCCTATTCCGCATCCGTCAGGCCCATTTTTCCTGGAACGCTAACTTGTTGGCATTATTCGGCTTACCTCTTTTCTCGTCACTTTTAATAAGATCCTGGCTCCATTCCAGAGTACGCGGCGCGGTAACATGGAAGGGTCGCAAATATTCAAATACCGCACCTGAAGGGGTTCAGAAATCATCTACCCAAGAGTGATTCAGGGCTGACAAAAAGAACGCATGGTCTTTCTCACAAGAAAAGCAGAGTTTTCCGCTTCGCATTACTATCACAATCCGGAATTTACGCAGGAAGAAAACCAGCGGATCTTCGGCAAGTGCAACAATCCGCATGGCCACGGGCACAATTACACGCTGGAAGTCACGGTCAAAGGACAAGTGGACCCGCGCTCAGGATTTGTGGTGGACCTGAAGGAATTGAAGGAGATCATGAACCGCGAGGTGATTGATGCGCTCGATCACCGCTTCCTGAATAAAGAAGTCCCCGAATTTGCTCAGGCAATTCCCACCACGGAGAACCTTGCCATCAGCATCTGGGACCGGCTAAAAGCCAAATTGAGAGTGGCGGAACTGCATCGAATCCGCGTCTATGAGACGCCGGATTTGTTCGTGGACTATTACGGAGAAGCATGAAGGCTTATCTGACAAGGCGTTACTGGTTTTCTGCGTCGCACCGGCTGCATTGCGACGAAATGTCTGACGCGGAAAACAAAGCCACTTACGGCAAGTGCAACAATCCACACGGTCACGGGCACAATTATGCAGTGGAGGTCACGGTTACGGGCCAGGTGGATGGGCGGACGGGAATGGTCTGCAATCTGGCGGATTTGGATGCTTTTGTGGACAAAAATATCCTGGAACGTTTTGGCCACGAAAATCTCAATAGATTACCGGAATTCAAGGGAGTGGTACCGACTACGGAGAACCTGTGCGTGAAGATTTATCAGATTCTTGATCAGGATTTCCCTCACGCAACGGTGGAAAAGGTTCGAATTGAAGAGACCATGCTCAACTCTTTTGAATATGCCGGAGGAAGAGAGATTCGCCACTAGGAGACCCAAGGTGAGCACAGGAGTCATGTTGAAGAAAAGTTTTGACCAATCCGAATTAGCCTCAGCCAGCACGCAGGAACTTCTGCGGGAACTGTTGCTGCGACTGGGGGAAGACCCTGATCGCGATGGATTGATCAGGACGCCTGACCGTATGGCCAAGGCGTTGCAGTATCTGACCAAGGGGCACAACGAAGATCCTGAAAGCGTTCTTCGCGGGGCGCTGTTTGACGTGAGTTATGACGAGATGGTCATCGTCAAAGACATTGAGATGTTCAGCCTCTGCGAACACCATGTGCTTCCATTCTTTGGCAAGGTCCACGTGGCCTATATCCCCAACGGCAAAGTTGTGGGATTGAGCAAGATTCCTCGCCTGGTGGATATCTTCGCGCGGCGGTTGCAGGTGCAGGAGCGGCTTACCGTCCAAATTGCGGAAACCATTCAGAGCGCCATTGAGCCGCAGGGCGTGGGCGTGGTGATTGAGGCGCGGCACTTGTGCGTGATGATGCGCGGCGTGGAAAAACAGCACTCGTCGGCCGTGACATCACACATGCTGGGAAGCTTCAGGACATCCGACAAGACGCGGGAAGAGTTTTTGTCATTGATCAGGAATGGCAAGAACGGGCACTCGTTTTAAACTCAACATCTTTGAAACACAGAGGAAGCAGAGGATGCTTCCTCTTTTTGTATTCCGGCAGGCTGCTTGTTTCTGACGATCTGATATAAAGACCTGCTGACGTTGCAACAACTCAGCACAATGCTATGAAAGTAGCTCTCATCACTGGAGGAAGTCGCGGCATCGGCCTGGCAATGGCGAAGTCATTTGCCAGCGCCGGGTACGCGGTGATCATCACTGGACGCGATGACGCGAGGCTGAAGCAGGCGGTCGGTGCTGTGAAGGGAAGCGGTGGGAGTGTCGAAGGGTTAGTTTGCGACGTTGCTGATCCTCCATCGGTTCAAAACTTGTTCGCAGCTATACGTCAGCGCCATAGCTCTATTGACGTGCTGGTGAACAATGCTGGCGTTGCGCATGAACTGCTTACGGTAGACAAATTGCCGTTCGAGACCTGGAAGCAGGTGATCGACACCAACCTGACCGGGACTTTTCTGATGACGCAGGCAGCTCTGCTGCTGATGAAGTCGGGCAGCACGATTGTAAACAACCTGTCGGTTGCGGCAATGCAGCCTTTTGCGGGCATGTCGGCCTATAACGCGTCAAAATTTGGAGCTCTTGGTTTCACAAAAGCATTGCGGGAAGAGGTTCGCAAGCAGGGAATTCGCGTTCTGGCATTGATTCCTGGGGCAACGAACACAGAAATTTGGCAGCAGTTCTGGCCGGATGCGCCTCGCGCAAAAATGATCAGCCCTGAAACAGTGGCTCAGGCCGTCCTGCATGCGGTCTCAGCTCCTCCTGAAGCCACTATTGAAGAGATCTGCATTGGGCCTACCGCGGGAGTGCTCTAAACTCTCAGCAACTCACTTAAGTTCGGCGATAGGACTTTAAGCGGCGAAATTATTTTGGGTCGCCTCGCATCATCGAGGCCCAGCGGTTATGAAACTCTGACTCGCACTTTCACCTAAGACCTTACGTAATAGATGCGTTCTTGCTGAGCTTTTCTTTCATCATGGCCTCGCAGCATTTCTTCTTTCCTAATTAGCTAACCCGCGCTGCAATCAAGTAGACACAAGATTCAAAGGGCTTTAGCAGCGCGGGCCTTCGGTGCTTCGGAAAAAGCGGCGTTCACAACGCTTCGACATGGAGAGAACCGAAGCAATAAAGACCAGCGGTTGACGCTTACGATCACAGGAAAGTAAAAAAACGGAGGTAAGAGAAAGGACGCGAGCATCCGCCGAAATCTAACCTCTTCGTGCTAGTTCAAACTTTTTGCGAGTCCAAGCCACGAACAGCAGCATCAGAGCGGCATCAAGGAAAATTCAACAGGAGGCTCGAATCATGGCTCAATTACTTCCGGACGATAGTTTTTACCCTTCAGCCCGAATGGCGATGGAGGCAACACCGGAGAAGCTGGCGTACGTGGCCATGCTGAATGAAAACGCAAGCTCACCCGATGCGATAGCGGTTGTAGATGTTGATCGAGCATCGAAAACGTACGCCACCATCGTTAACAGAATCGATATGCCGAATGCGGGAGATGAATTACATCATTTCGGCTGGAACGCCTGCAGCTCCTGCCTGTGCCCGCATTCGCCGCATCCGCACATGGAGCGACGCTACCTTGTTGTCCCGGGACTGCGTTCTTCCCGCATCCACATTCTTGACACCAAGGCGGATCCTCGGAAGCCGGTGCTGACCAAGGTGATTGAGCCCGAAGAGGTGAAGAAGAAATCTGGCTACAGCCGCCCGCACACCTCGCACTGTGGACCGGACGGAGTGTACATGAACGCAATCGGCTCAGCAGAAGGCAAGGGGCCGGGCGGGATCTTTGTTCTGGATCCTGAGACTTTTCAGATCAAGGGACCATGGGAGGCGGACCGCGGGCCGCAATATCTTTCTTACGACTTCTGGTGGCATCTGGGGCATGACACCATGATCACCAGCGAGTGGGGAACCCCGGACATGGTGGAAAACGGCGCAGTTCCGGAAATGCTGCTGAGCGGAAAGTACGGTCATGCGCTCCACGTCTGGGACTTGGACAAGCGGCGCCATCGCCAGGTGCTGGAGCTGGGACCGGAACAGCAGATGGCGCTGGAACTGCGACCCGCGCACGATCCTCGTCAAGCCTATGGGTTCGTGGGTGTGGTTGTGTCGCTCAAGGACCTCTCGGCCGCAGTCTTTCTGTGGCATCACGAAGGCTCGAATGGCAACGGCACATGGAAGGTTCGCAAGGTGATCGAAATCCCCGCGGAGCCTGCTGATCCGGAGAAGCTGCCTCCGTTTTTGAAGAGCTTCAAAGCTGTGCCGCCGTTCATTACGGACATCAATCTCTCGCTTGATGACCGCTTCCTGTACGTATCGTGCTGGGGCACGGGAGACTTGCGCCAGTATGACGTTTCTGATCCCTTCAATCCGGTTCTGACTGGTACGGTTCGGCTTGGTGGCATGGTCAGCCGGCAGGCGCATCCGAGGAATCCCGAACGGCCGCTGAATGGCGGGCCGCAGATGGTGGAGCTGAGCCGCGATGGGAAGCGCGTCTACGTAACGAACTCACTTTACCGCGCGTGGGACGACCAGTTTTATCCCGATGGAATAAACGGTTGGATGGCTGAAATAGATGTGAATGCCGGGGGCGGCATAAGTCTGAATAAAGACTTCTTTCTGGAGACGCCAAACTTCCGTCCGCATCAGGTGCACTTGCAGGG
>DASUBD010000290.1:0-3898 GCA_035763445.1 Candidatus Angelobacter sp. | reverse complement strand
ACCAAAAGACAACGCGAAGTTTACGACTTTATTCACGACTTTGTGCAGAAGAATGGCTACTCACCATCCTTTGAAGAGATCGGAAACGGACTGGGCCTGAGTTCACTGGCAACAGTGCACAAGCACGTTTCCAATCTTGAGAAGAAGGGGCTGCTCAAACGAGACTACAACCGCAGCCGCTCGATTGACGTTCTTCCTGTGCGTGGCCTGTTCCGTCGCGTGCCGCAGAAGCCTACGGAAGTAGCGCTGCCACTGATGGGACGCATTGCGGCGGGCCAGCCCATTGAAGCCGTGGAAAACCCTGAAACCATCTCCCTTGGCGACATCACACGCTCCAAGGATGTTTTCGTTCTTCAAGTGAAGGGCGAGAGCATGAAAGACGAGCACATTGTAGATGGTGATTACGTGCTGGTGGAGAAGGTCAACAATGCCCGCGACGGGGAAATTGTAGTCGCGCTGGTGGAAGGGACTGACGCCACTCTCAAGCGGATTTATCGTGAAGGCGAGAAGATCCGGCTGCAACCATCCAACGCCGCCATGAAACCCATTGTGGTGCCTGCAAAGTCAGTCCAGTTGCAGGGACGTGTGATTGGCGTGCTGAGAAAATACTGAAAGAGAGATTTGAAATTTAGATCCTGAATTTCAAATCTCTGTTCCTCATCTCTCCACAATGGCATTGGAAAATGCCGCTGCCATGGTGTCGCCCCAGCCTTCTTTGACGCCCATGGCGATGGCGTAAGGCAGAAAACGATTCATCATCCGCGCTTTCTCCTCTGGAGTGTTCATCCGCTCCAGGCGATCCTGCTCCACACGCATCAGAAAGTCGCGAAAGCCGGCAAGCTGCTCAAGAACTTTTCGTCCCTTTTCCGTAGGCGCGCGCATGAGCACCACAAAGGCGCTGTTGAGAGCTACAGACAACAGCAGTGACAGCACAAACCATTTGGCCGCCGGCATGGCAACCGCGCCAATCAGGAATCCGGGGACAACAAAGAAAAACAGCAGCACGAGCGCTGATGTCATACGCTGGCCCGGCGTGGGTTGCGTGGGTCGCGATGACTTCGCAAAGACCACGACCACTCCGGCAATGCTGGTAAAGAACAACAGCCAAAGTGTCAGGAAAGTGGAGGGCGCGCTGGAACTCTCGACAAAGAAGGAAGCCAGCAGCCCAAAAGCAAATGTCACGGCGATCCCGGCGAGCACATAGATGGCGTTCCAGCGAAAATAGAGTCCCTGAAAATTTTTGCGGAAGCTTGCCTGGACTGCGTCGATTGCGAGCTTAACCTGAGGCGCAGATTTCGGATCAATCAGCAGCACGCGGCGCGGCGAGACCGCCAACTCCGCGGCCACGGCCAGTCCATGAGACGCAAGTTGTTGCGAAGATATTCGATGAACGGCTTCCCGCAGTTCGCGCGTCAGACTTGCTCCGGAGTTCAAAGCCAGACCTGCGGCAGGATCAGACTCCGCCAACTTCTTGAACAGCACTTCCACCAGGGCTGCTTCTTCCGCCTCAACGGATGTGTTTTCCTTGAGAAGTTCCAGCCTGTAAGAACCTGCCTGGGGCTGAATGGAGATCACGCCTTTGGCAGCGAGTTGCGCCAGCACAGCCGCCAGAGTCGTACCGTCACTGCCGCCGGTAATGATGTAGCGTGCCAGTCCGGGAGAAATGCCAGAAGGTGGCTCGTACTGTGGAGTCACGTTCTTAACTTTGGGGTCTCTTCCCACCCTGGACCAGCAAATCAGGTAATAGACGAAAAGCAGCAGCGGGAACAACAGGTACCGCAGATCGCCAACAGCGAAAACAGTCAACATGGGTAATAGGTCCCGGATCAAGGAGACGTGGCCGAATTGTACTTGTGATTGAAAAAAAGAAGCGAGAAAAAATAAAAACGCCCGGCCAGCGGCCGAGCGTCACCTTTTGCAGATCTCTCTTAGCTTACGTGCTTGTTGAGGGCTTTTTCGATGACATCACGGGCCACATAGCCCACAATCTGCTCCTGCACCTGCCCACCTTTGAAAATCAGCAGCGTTGGTATGCCTCTTACGCCGTAACGCTGAGGGGTGACGGGGCTGCGATCAACATCCATTTTGCCCACTTTCACTTTGCCCTGATACGCTGCTGCCACTTCGTCCACAATCGGGGCCAGGGCTTTGCAGGGACCACACCAGGCAGCCCAAAAATCGAGAATGACCGGCTGGTCACTTTTGAGGACCACCTGATCAAAGTTGACGTCTGTTACTTCTAAAATGCCATCGCTCGCCATGAATCCTACCTTATTGGTGTTGTGAGTTTTCGATCAGCCTGCAGGCTATCCTTGTCCTGTTCATCCTAACAAACATTGGATGTAACATCTCGCGCTAAGATTCACTCCAGATAAGTGACACACTTTGAAGCAGATAGAAGAACAGCGGGGATGATGCCTCAAGGGCGGTTCGCGCGCACGGTAATGTTACTAAAGTGACGTGGACGGCAGGCCAGCCTGGTTCTATGCTTTCTCTCGGTGGTAAGGCAGTTCTGGGGGAGGGCTGCCTGGCGTCCTGCGAACCTTTCGCAGGACGCTTGCTTTTTGGAAACGAAATCTCGAATCGGCTGTCTCAACGCCGTTGAATCGGGCTTTCTCCCCGATTCATCGAACATTTGCCGGATGGTATCCTCATTAGTTGGGGCTTTGTCTGCAAGCGTTTCTGAGGCTTCCAACAACGGTTCCAAAATCCATTATGAGCACTCATACAGAACTGCCAGATACAGAACAATCACTGGAACGAGAGCGAGTTTTTGACCTGTTTCGCCGCTGGGGATACATGGACGCCAACCTGCATCCCTTTGGTGGACCGGTCGGGGGTGGGTACCCGGAGATCAGGGTTTCCGGAGAAGAAGCCAAGGCTGCGCGGCGAGTTTATTGCGGGACCATTGGCGCTGAGTTTATGCATTTGCCCCAGGCGGAGCGGCGCGAGTGGATCCAGGAGCAGATGGAAGATCCGCAGCCGCAGAAGATTGACCGGCGCTGGCTGGCCGAGCGCCTGATGCAAGCCGATCTTTTTGAGCAGATCATGCAGACGCGGTATCTGGGAACCAAGCGCTATTCCGGTGAGGGAGCCACCGCGCTGATCCCACTGCTTGACACGCTGCTGGAGACCGCCGCCGACCTTGGCGCTACGCATTCCATGATGGCTATGAGCCACCGTGGCCGGCTCACCGTGATGAGCCTGGTGGTGGGCATCCCACCGGAATTTGTTTTTGCAGGATTTCAAGATGTGGATCCCCGCAGTGTTCTGGGCGGCGGCGACGTGAAGTATCACCAGGGTGCCACCGGAGAGTACCAAACCCGCAACGGCAAAGCGTTGCGCATGCATCTGGCTTCTAACCCCAGTCACCTGGAGGCCGTTGATCCCGTACTTCTTGGTCGCACCCGCGCCAAGCAGATTCATGCCGGCCCTGAGGGTGAGAAAAAGATTATCGCGATCATGATGCACGGCGACGCCGCTTTCGCCGGGCAGGGCATCTGGGCGGAGACCCTGAACTTTTCCGGACTGAAAGGTTACAGCGTCGGCGGCGGTATTCATGTAATCGTGAACAACTTGATTGGCTTCACCACGAACCCGGCCGAATTGCACACCGCGCGCTTTTCCTCTGATCTGGCGAAACGGCAGCCAATACCCATTTTCCACGTGAATGCCGAAGATCCCGAAGCGGTGCTGCGCGTGGCCAGGATGGCGGCGGAATACCGTTACCAATTTGGCAGCGATGTGGTGATCGATGTGATTGGTTACAGGCGCCACGGACATAGCGAAGTGGACGATCCAACCATCACCCAGCCTCTGCTTTACAAGAAGATCAATGAACATCCGCCGCTGTTTGAGACCTACGCGGCCCAGCACAAGATCGATACCAGCGAAATGT
>DASUBD010000289.1:0-2918 GCA_035763445.1 Candidatus Angelobacter sp. | reverse complement strand
CTCCGGCGATCGCACCTATGGTGTGTTCAACGTCTCCACTCGTACCGGCTTTGAGCGTAGCCGCCAGGGCGAAATTGTTACCAGCTACGGCAGCCAGAACAGTACTGACAACCAGATCAGCTTTGGCGACCACAGCGAGCGCACCGCCTACTATTTCAGCTTGAACGGCAATCGCACAGACCACGCACTTGAGACGCCTACGACAGAGACCCTGCATAACCAGGGCGCCGGCGGCGGAGCCTTCACATCTTTGATTTTCAATGCCACACCCAATGACCAGTTTCGTTTTGTTGGTTCGGCACGAGCAGATTACTTTCAGGTGCCAAACACACCTGACCAGCAACTTGCCGGTGTAAGAGACCGCGACAGGGAACAGGACTTTTTCGGTAACTTCTCCTGGGTGCACACGGTGGGCTCCGGCATTCTGTTCACCCTGGCTCCGTCCTTCCACATCAATCGCGCCGCGTTTGAGGGACTCGGAGATGAGGCGAACCGCATCGTTACCATTGACAACCGGCTTTCTTCGTATTTTGGCGGCCAGGCTTCACTCAGCGTTGTGAAAGGAAGACATAACGCCAAGGTTGGCGCCTACGGCTTTGCCCAGCGTGACAACACGCTGGTGGGCTTGTTCGGAAACAACGTGGATGACAGCACTGATCCGCCGATTCTGACTCCGGTCAACGTCCCGCTGACGCGGCAGAGAGTGAACGGTCAGTTGGAAGCATTCTGGGTGGAAGACCAGTACAAGGCGACATCATGGCTCACCTTGAATGCAGGTGTCCGCTTGACTCACTTTGCAGGTCTAGTCACGGAAAATGTTGCGAGCCCGCGTGTGGGGGCTGCGATAGAGATCCCTCGCCTGCACTGGGTGTTGCGTGGCGCATACAGCAGGTATTATCAGGCGCCGCCACTGGATACGATCTCGCCGGACATCTTCACCGCGGTTGATCCCGCCGCGGGCTTTTTGCCTTTGCATGGCGAGCGTGATGAGCAGCACGAAATTGGATTGACCATCCCATACCACGACTGGGCCTTTGATTTTGACCAGTTCCGAACCGGCGCGCACAACTACTTTGATCACGACGCAATCGGAAACTCAAATCTTTTCATTCCGCTCACCATTGAGAGCGTCCGCATTGTGGGCTATGAGGTGACGGTTCGCTCACCCAGGCTGATGAATACAGTAGATTTTCATCTTGCTTACTCCCGCCAGTCGATTGAAGGCTCCGGCGGCATCACGGGAGGCTTTACAGATTTTAGTCCTCCTCCCGACGGGTTCTTCTATCTGGACCACGACCAGCGGCATACGCTGAGCACAGGTTTCACAGCCACGTTGCCAGCAAAAACGTGGATGTCCGGCAACCTGGGCTTCGGATCAGGGTTTTTGGATGGTGACGGCCCTGGGCATTTGCCGGCGTATGCAACGGTAGACGCGGCCATTGGCAGGTCTTTCGGTGAGAACTGGTCCGCAAAACTTACCGCAACCAACCTCACGGACAAGAGGTATTTTATTGACCTGAGCAATTCATTTGGCGGCTCGCATGTAAGCGATCCGCGCACAGTCGCACTGCAATTGCGCTACAAGTTTCATTATTAAGGAGCAATCATGAACCGTAATCGTTGTTCACTGCTGGCCTTGCTTTTGTTCACGGCTACAGCGGTCGTTGCTGCGGACAAAAATCCCGTGGTCGGCGGACAGGAGATGTTGCCAACCAATAACATCCTGCAGAACCTTTCCAGGTCTTCGGACCACACCACGTTGGTCAAAGCCATCAAGGCGGCGGGACTGGAACAGATGCTTGAGGGGTCAAAGCCAATCACTATTTTTGCTCCCACCAACCAGGCTTTTGCGGAGATGCCGGAAGGTCTTTTCGACAAGCTGATGAAGCCGGAAAACAAGGAAGAGCTAAAGAAGACTCTGCTTTACAACATGCTTTCCGGCAGTATGAGCACGGCCGAACTGAAAAAACAGATCCAGGCCAACAAGGGAGTGGCTGTGGTGACTTCCATGGAAGGCGCCAAGCTCAAAGTGGCCGATCACAATGGCATGCACCTGATGATTCACAGCGAGGATGACGACATCGGAATGTTCTCCATCTGGGATATACAGTGCTCCAATGGCCTGATCGATGTTGTAGATAACGTCATGCAGCTCAAGGGAATCCAGTAGGCTGGTGGGCCTCCTCTGCGACAGAGCGCGCTTCCTGTCGGCAATGGAGGCCTTATTTTTTTCTTTGCACCAGAAAATGTGCCAACTCTTTGAGCGTGTCAGCGCGGCCAAGAAAAGATCCAAGTGCATTACAGCCTGTCACGACCAGAGAATCGGCGCGGCGCAACGATTCTTCAATTCCAAACAGAGCAGGGTAGGTGGCCTTTTCTGACGCCGTATCCTTACCTGCTGTCTTGCCCAGTTGCTCGGAAGATTGGGTCACGTCAAGAACGTCATCCACAATCTGAAAAGCCAGGCCGATGGCCCTGCCGAAATCGCGCAGCCTCTGGACTTCAGGCATGCTGGCATCGGCATAGATAGCTCCGCTCACCAGGCTGGCGGTAATGAGTGCCCCCGTTTTGGAACGATGGATGTATTCAAGCGTCTCTGCGTCAGGCCGCTGGTGCTCGGCTTCAAGATCTTTCACCTGGCCGCCGATCATTCCATCCACTGTGCCGGTGGCGCGGGCAATCTCTTCAATGATTCTTACACGCGGGTCGGAAGAAGTTTTGAGCCGGGAGAGGACTTCATAGGCCAGTGTCTGCAGCGCGTCACCGGCAAGAATTGCGATGGCTTCACCGTATACGACATGGCAAGTCGGCTTGCCGCGGCGGAGGTCGTCATTGTCCAGAGCAGGCAGGTCATCATGGATCAGGGAATACGTGTGCAGCATCTCCAGTGCGCATCCCAATTCCTGAACGCCGTCGGG
>DASUBD010000288.1:0-7073 GCA_035763445.1 Candidatus Angelobacter sp. | reverse complement strand
GTCATGTCGTAGTTCGAGCGCCACATGGCTCCCGTATCTTTGAAGCCCAGCTCTTTTGCGCCCGCGTTCGAGAGCTGAACAAAGCGAGCATACTTCTGCCGCATGGGAACAGAAATTTTATGCCAGCCTATCCATGCATCCCGCAACTCGTCAGGATTCGTGCTGGTGGCGAGGATGCGACTGAGATCGTTTAGCGAAAGGCACTTTTCTTTGCCATCCGACTGCGGTTTGCAATATTTCCCCTTACCGTAAGCGCCATCGAGCCAGCTGGCGATCTCCGTCAACTCTTTGCGTTCGGCATCATTATTAGGGGCGGGCGCCACGAGTGAGAGTCGCAGCAGCTTGAATTTGCGCTCCAACTCAGGGGGCTTCTTCAGTTTGTCAAAGCGGCGCGCGTCCAGAGCCAGTTGCGTGACCAACGCGGTGAGCCGCTCCTGGGCCTGGGCCGCCATGGTCTCAGTATCATCAGTAATGAAGTTCTCCTGCACCCACTGTGCGCGGCTGGCCCTGACGGTGAGATCGTCAATCTGGACTTCTGCCTTCTTCATGAAGACTTCAGCTTCAGCCAAAGTGGGCGCACCTTTCCCCGGGGCTTTGCTACTTGTGGTCTTCCTGGGTGCGGTTTGAGCCATGGCAACTGAGCTGATAAGAACAATTAGCAGGATACGCGAAATTCCACTCGGGACCATTACGCCTCCGGTGCAAGCATTTCGAAAACTGGCTAGAGTAGCCTTTTGTAGAGTCACCTGGCAAATCCCGTGCCTGACTCACTCCGTAAGCAATTTTATCTGCGGCAGTGTGCAGCCGGTGCGGGTGCCGGTTGACCTCTCGGCAAATCAGCAGTCTAAGCAGAGAAGCGAATTCACCGGCTAAGCTCAATACCACCCCCAAGCGACTGAGACTTAAAAAAGGAGAAATTTGAATGAAGAAATGGATACTGTGGCCCGTCGTCTTTCTCACTCTGAGTTCCTTCGCACAACAGCCTGCAAAGCAGCAACAGCCGCCCACGCTGAAAAGCAGTTTGCTGATGCAGCTGCACGAAACCCACAACCAGAAAAACTGGTTTGTTTCCGGCAAAGAGGCGTCTGAACAGTTAACGCCGGAACAGGCCGCCTGGTCGGACGGCAAGAACCATTCCGTGGGCCAGCTGGTGGCACACCTGGTCTTCTGGAATTCCGTCAACCTCGCTTCTTTCAAGGGTGAGCACCCGAAGCAACCGGCTGACAACAACGACACTTTCAAGTTTGATCCCGCGCAGTGGGAGGCAACCGTCAAGCAGTTCGACGCGGTCATGAGCGAACTGGAGCACTTTGTCGAAAACGCAGACGATGCAACGCTGGCAAAGATTGCGCCCTCCGTAGCTCGCATCTCCATGCATAACGCTTACCACATTGGAGAAATCATCGCCGTACGCAAAGAGCACGGCATGTGGAACCCGGATCTGGGCGTCAAGTAAGCCGCTGGTGAGTGGGCGGGCCCGGCTCTTCCGTCCGCTTTCCTGGAATCGCCGGGCACCTTGGGTTCAATTTGGATTCTTTGGAAGTTTTGGCACTTCTGCGATCACGGCCATTCGTCCCCTTAACGGCACTGTTGCCCGCAGCTTTGCGATAACATCTTTCTTACGTTGCTTACTCTTTTCCGCTTTCTCTGCGTTGCTCTCTGCCTGGCCTCTGGTCTTTCCGCCCAGCAGCCGCCTGCCGCGCCGGAGTTGCAGTCTCAGCTTGCTCAGTTGATGAAAGGCAAGCCTGGCGCCGCCGCTGTGCTTGATGTTGCGTCCGGCAAGCTGATTGCTTCGTGGAACCTTAAGCTCGCCGCGCAGCGACTGGCCGCTCCCGGGTCAACCGTGAAACCCTTTGTGCTGGACAAACTCTTGCGCGCCGGCAAGCTCCGCCCGGAAAAGCGGCTGGTCTGCCGCCGTCCTTTATATATTTCGGGACGGCGCATGGACTGTTCGCACTCTCCAGCTATTACCGATCTTGATGCAGCCGACGCCATAGCCTACTCCTGCAACTCTTACTTCGCTGCCGTGGCTACCCAGCTCACTCCACAGGAACTGGCTGATGTCTATCGTCGCGCGGGCTTCGTTTCGCTCACCCGGCTTGCGCCCTCTGAAGTTGCCGGACGGATCATTCCTGCCCCCAGCACGGGTCAACTGCAGTTGCAGGCATTGGGCGACTGGGGAGTTGAAATCACCCCTCTGGAACTGCTCTGGGCGTATCGCAATCTCGCACTGCAAAAACGCCACAACGAGACCGGCGCGTCGGCTCCCGTCTTTGATGGTTTGGAACATTCCGTGCAATACGGTATGGCCCACGCTGCTCAACCTGACGGAATTACTGCTGCGGGCAAGACCGGCACCGCGGCTGGGCGTGGCACAGCGTCCACACATGCGTTCTTTGCCGGATACGCTCCCGCTGAAAAGCCGGAAATTGTGGTGATGGTGTATCTCGAAAACGGCCGCGGCGCCGACGCCGCAGCCCTCGCCGCGCCTATCTTTACCGCCTACGGCAAGCAGGCCCACGGAGCGCAGCGGTGAAGTTGCCTAGGATATTACTGGTGCTGCTGCTTCAATGCGCGGCAGCTTCCGCTCAAACTTCTATCACGGTTCGCCTGTACAGCCTGCATGCTGAACATCGCCTCAGGATCATGTCCCGCACTGGCGATCTCAAATATCGCAGTTGCTCCACCTGTCCGGCTCTCAGCGCGAAAGAGCTTGTAGTCCAACTCAGCGGCCAGCAACTCAAAATTGAGGGTGGACCCTCAGTTCAGCTTCTGCTGGTCGACGGCAACTATCGTATTGAGCCTGATCAGGGCCTCAGGGCTGAGCTTTCCGCTCCTCTTCAATTGAAAGCCACGCCAGACTCGATCGTTGTGATCGCTACCGTGCCGCTCGAAGACTACGTGGCTGCTGCTCTGCAGGGAGAAAGCGCGGTTTTTCATCAGCCTGAGAGCCTCAAGGCCATGGCAGTCGCCGTCCGCACTTACGCTGTACATTTTCGCGGACGCCACCACAGCGAAGGCTTTGACATGTGTGACTCCACGCACTGTCAGGCCCTGAATTTCACCGGCGCTTCCGCCACGGTACGCGCGGCCGTGGAAGCAACACGCGGTGAGCTGCTCTGGTACAACGCCGAACCGGCCGCCACCTATTACCATCAGGATTGCGGCGGAACGCTGGCTGCCGGAAGCGAAGTCTGGCCGGACCTTCAGGCTCCATACCTCAAGAGCCATGCTGATCCTTATTGCATTCGCGGCAAGGCCCTCGTCTGGCGGGCTGAGTTCTCGCGCGCTGAGTTGGATCAAGCTTTGCGCGGTCAGGGCTTCACTCTTCCCGCTAACTGGACCGGCCTGCAAATTACCCAACGCAGCGCAAGCGGGCGCGCGCTCCGCCTCAGTTTTACTGGGAGAGGCCCCGCCGCGTCGATTTCAGCTTCCTCTCTGCGCTTCGCCATTGGCCGCGCTTTTGGCTGGAACCGCGTCCGCAGCGACCTTTACGAGATCGAGATCGAGGGTGATCAGATCGTCTTTCACGGACGCGGCGCCGGACACGGTGTGGGTCTCTGCCAGGCGGGAGCCGAGCAGATGGCCGCCGAAGGCAAATCGTATCGCCAGATTCTCAACTTCTATTATCCCGGCGCGACGCTCGGCGTCTCTGCCCATGATCTCGCATGGCAGCAAAGGCAGAGCACCCACTTCCAACTGCTAAGCACGCAGCCGGAGCAGGACAGCTCCCTCCTCACTGAGGCGGAGACCGCGCTCACATCCGCTCAGTCTGAAGTCGGCTGGAGCCTCACGTTCGCTCCTCAGCTTCGAGTCTTTCCCTCGCTCGATGCCTACCGCAACACCACCGGGCAGCCGGGATGGGTTGCGGCATTCACTCGCGGCCACACCATCAGCCTGCAGCCGCTTTCCGTTCTGCGCAGCAAATCCGCTCTGCAATCCACTCTGCGCCATGAGCTTCTGCATCTCTTGCTGGAATCACACGCACGCGCCGATACGCCGCTCTGGTTTCGTGAAGGGCTTGCGCTCTTCCTCGCTGACCCGGATCGCCGCGAGAATCCCATCAAGATGGGCGGCAGTGAGATTGAGGCCTGCCTCGAACATCCCTCCAGCCGTGAATCTCTTGAGCGCTGCTATGGTGCTGCAGAGATGCGTGTGGCGCAGCTGGTGGAACAAAACGGGCGAGAGACAGTTCTGCAATGGCTGAGCAGTGGGCTACCGCAAAACTTGCACTAGATCCACGCTACTCTCGTCAGAAGAGAGCATGCACCTCACAGAAGTAATCGTTTGCTAAGGAAAAGGTGGCACAGGCGCCTCGCCTGTGCGAGTAGAAGGCTCCTTCGAAATTCTTCGTGGGTTGTGTTTCGGTGATTGCCTTTCGATGACCAGTTCGAGAAGGTGAAGAGGCGCGACGCCAGCGTCATAGGCGCGAAATGAGTGAGCGCCAATACCGTTCATTTAAGAAAAATGAATCTGTTTGATTAACAACATGGCTGTGTCGCCCCGCCGGGGCTCATCCGTTTTTATTGCTGACCCACCCTTACGGCTGCACTCGCTTACGCTCGCTCGCCTCAGGGTGGGCTAGACTGTTTTCGCCCTCTTCGAGGGCTGGATGATCGTGGGATCTTTTGTCTGAAACTCCTTAAGTGAACAGTATCGGAGTTAGCCTAGGCCGGGGGAAGGATTAAGAGACAACGTGAGCCTCGGCGAGGCGGCACATTCAAAACTCACGCCCCTTGATTCTCAAGCTTATGTGCATCCCCCTGAAACACCCTTCCCACCATCGAGCACACACACAACCACGCAAACAACGCAATCACGTAGCAAGCGAGCAGACGCAAAACCAAGCTGATCTCTTCTCCCCGCAACGTGGCTGTATCAGCATTCATCTTCCAGTCGAGCAAAAGCATGACTACAATCCCCGCAGGGACTACCGCCAGCACCAGCACCACCCAGTAGCTCACCCGCCGCAGAACTCTGCCCCATGCCCGTAACCGGATGAGCCCGCGAAAGCCCTGGTTCGCAGCCAGCAGCGCTCCCGGCAGTAATAATCCCGGCAAGACTACCCAAACAATGAAGCCCACCATGAAGCCGTACAAACTCGTGAAGCCATCGGCCGTCGTATGTTTTCGCAACCAACTCGGCAGCTCTGCGCGAAGATATCCGGGAAATGTATACGCGTAGTCGCCCAGCCTGTCCGCCTGAAAACACAGAAAGAAGAAAACCACCGCCCAGATCGCAATTGCGAAACAGTGCCTCAGCGCCTGCTTGAAGTTCGGTGTCAGCAGGGCCGCGCGATCGGCATGAGCACTGGGAAAATAGTTGAGTGTCCCGCCGTGCAGCGCCAGTGCGCCCACAATGGCCAGAAGGAGAACGACAAAGTTCAGCAGCAGGTCCCACCAATGCGCCTCCGGCAAGCGCAACCAGCCTGCATATAAAAGGAGGATCACAGCGTTTCCCAGGAATTGCACCGCCCACAGCCGGGGCGTGCGCAGCACCAGTACAAATGCTTCCCGCAGCGGCTTCATTACTTCACCTCCATGGTTGCGGCGTCCGTGGTGGCAATCACTGACGGTTGATACATCGGCTGGACAAACGCCGGGCTGATGTTGAATTTGCCCGGATTCACCATCTTGAGCAGATACACATAATCTTTGCGATCTTTGAAATACGTCTGGAAGAAGCTCGCGCGGTCATCATGGAACTCTCTTCGCGTGCACCACCAGCCCCACCAGTCCGTGTGCTGCTTCAACTCGTAGAGGTCATCGCGCTGGATCAGCTCAGCTCCGGCGGGAATCGGGTCTTCCACCAGCAGGTAGCGCCACTCGCTGCCGCTCACGGTCAGCCGCACGGCAATCACGTCTCCGGAATGCACGTCACCGCTGAGCGGCTGGAGATCATAGACAATCTTCTCTCCTTCTTTCTGAGGCACCAGACGGTAGTAATCGCGCGCGATGCTGAGTGAGAGCTTGTTGCTCTGGAAGAATTTCTTGTCTGTGCTGTAATATTCGCCGCGCGCGGACCAGTACAGCCTGCCCGTGCCAGACTTTTCTACGCGCACCGTGTTCTCTCCGGAGTGCAACTGCTCAGAAGGAAGGATCACATGCGGTAGTTCGCTCTTCATCACGTCGGCGCGGGCGAAACGCCGTGTCATCACCAGCTTGTCATTCACGTAAACCGTGGCGGTGAAGTCGGCTTCAAACTCATGGCTGATCTTCACATACTCCAGCAGCCCAAACACAACCATGGCTGTCTGCTTGGTGCTCATCCAGTAGTAGCCGCCATCCCGATGATTTACCAGCCAGAACGCCGATTTGGGCAGCAGCGGGCTTTTCGGCTTTACCTGGCTCAGCAGGCGCACCGCGTATGCCGTGCTCTCCACTGAATCGTCGACGTAGAACTCGAGGAAGTAGTCATATTCTGACGGCCAGTGGGCCTCGTTCTGCTCCACGATGGCCTGCTTCTCCACCAAGCCGGCAATCTCCTGCGCGCGAGTATCGGAAACCGCATGCAGAGCCAGCCCCAGCATGGAAAGGCCCTGTGATGACATCTCCCCGCGCGCGCCGTAAGCATGGTTCAGCATTTTGGCGTCAGCGTCTCCGTCCAGCGCCAGTGCGTACACCACGTAGGCGCGCAGGTCCGGCCGCATGCGCTCATGCTGCTGCAATTGCTCTTTCAGCCAGTTCTCGGCTTTGGTCAACTTGTCCGCATCCACTACGTAGCCGGCATCGTGCGCCTGCACCAAGCCGCTGACGACGTAAGCGGTCATGAAGACCATGCTTTCATCTTCTTTCCACCAGCCCCAGCCGCCATCGTCGTGCTGGAAGTCGTAAAGACGATCCAACCCCGCGCGGATCTTTTTCTCCAGTTCGGGAGTGTCAATGGTGCTCTCCAGCTTCAGGTCCTTCATGGCTTTGGCCACAACAACGTCCGGCAGGAAGCCGGACATGGTTTGCTCAGTACAGCCATAAGGGTACGAAGTCAGGTAATCCAGCGCGCCAAAGATGCTTCCCGCAATTGACGGGCTCACGCTCACGTTCAAACTTGGCGCCGAAGTCGCGGGATCTCCCGGC
>DASUBD010000287.1:0-4694 GCA_035763445.1 Candidatus Angelobacter sp. | reverse complement strand
AACGCAAACTCAGAAGACTTCAACACCAGAAGACCCGGCCGGTTCTTCTTTGAAATCCGCATCATGGCTGATGTGGTCAGCCTCCTGATGCTCCGGAGCAAGTTCAAAGCGTGTTCGTTCACCACACTTTGCGCAAGAGGGGAATCTTTCGCCCGTCTTCAGGTAGCTGAGGTGGGGCATACGGTGCTGATAGTGGTGCACCCAATACAATCCGCTTTTGGGAACAGGAGACCCCGGCGTGAAAGCTTGCCTGAACATATAAGGTCCTTTGAAAATAAAATCAGGCGATCCCGTCGATATACCAGCTCTCCTATACACCGGAAGAAAGAGCCGTTAATTAAAGTGTTTTAATTTTAGCCCCACTCCTGCTGCTGAACAAACAAAAGAAGGAAAAAACATCCCTCTGGTCAACAGTGAAAAAAGGGTCAAGATGCGCCATCCGGGTTTCTGGAAACGGAACGAGCGTGATCTGAGGACCACTTGAAAGGAATTCAACCAATACAATCGCTGGCCATAATCATGCAAAAGAAGCGCCCGAAGCCTTTGGCGGAGATACCCGCGTCGTCCGCCGCAACGCCGGAAGAGCCAGCGCAAGACGGTGAAGAACTCTGGGTGCGTCCAAATTACACTCTTCGGCAGGAGCCGCGGCAGGCAAGCGACGGCAACGTTACACCTGAGAGCGGACAACGACTTCTTGAACTGGCTGATATAGCACTGGGTTTGAAGAAACCGGCAGCGGAACGAAGGCACAAAGCACTTTCCGCAGAAGCACACCACCAGAAAATGCTGCAGCAGAAACGAAAGAAACCGCGAGGATCAGCCTGAGCTCCAACTTATATCTGGTCAGCTTTTGTACAGATTCCTGTTCCACTCAATTTCACGGGCAAAAAGATCCAGCAGAACATGCGGATCGGTGCCTTGTTCCCGCAGGTGTCGCAGACTCAGGGAGTCGTGGCGTTTGGCCAGGCGCTGATTCTTCTGGTCGCGCAGCAAAGGACAGTGAAAGTAAGCCGGAACCGAGTATCCCAAGGCGTCCAGCAGCAGAAGCTGCCGCGCCGTGCTGCGTAGAAGATCTGCGCCGCGCACCACTTCACTGATGTGCATGGCTTCGTCATCAACAACCACGGCGAGCTGGTAGGCGGTGACGTCATCACGGCGCCAGACAAGAAAATCAGAAAAATCGCTTCCGGCGGTGAATTGCTGCGGACCGTGATAAAGGTCATTGAAGGAGATGATCTTATCGTCAGGAACTTTGAACCGCCAGCTCACGCCAGCAGGCGACTGCCATGTTTGCGCATCTGCAAGATGTAGCTGGCAAGTTCCGGGGTATCGGATTTCATCGTCGTCTTCATGCGGTGCGGCAAGCGCGCGTTCCAGGTCCTTGCGCGAGCAGGTACAGGGATAAATGAAGCCGCCATCGCGAAGCCTGCGCCACGCCGCGAGATAGAAATCGCGGCGCTGGCTTTGTGAATAAGGACCAACTGCGCCGCCTGGAGGTGGGAGATCGGGGCCTTCGTCCCAGTCAAGGCCGAGCCAGCGCAGGTCCTCATACATGGCATGCACAAATTCCGGCCGTGAACGCTGGCGGTCAATATCTTCGTTGCGAAAGATGAGGGTTCCAGTACATGCGCGCGCACGCTGATGAGCTACCCAGAAAGTGCGCGCGTGACCGAGATGGAGATAACCGGTAGGCGAAGGCGCGAGCCTGCCACGGTAGGGACGAGTCACCGGAAACTATTTAGGTCGTACGGCGATGAGGTCCGGCACCGCGTTCGTGTTGTTGAGATTGAGCTGAACCTGGAAGAAATCTCCACCTCCGTCCAGGCTGATTTCGTGGACCGTATTGGTTCCACCGACCCCGGCCCAGAGAGTGTTGCCATCCTGCGTCAGGTCTCCGCTCACTGCTTCAGTGCCGCCAGCGGCGATGGGAATTACTCCCGGTCCGGCACTGGGAATGGCCACGCCAATCTGATTGATGCCGACGGGCAGCACAGCAATGTGTGAGCCATTGGAGCCAAACAGCACCTGGCGGGCAGTGAACGTGCCCAGTCCGAAACCAGAAAACTGGTTATTGAAGGTTACTGGAGGAGGACATTGACCTATGGTTGTGTCTGGAAGATTTGCGAATTTGATATCCACGCCGGTTTGATTGACCACGGCAATGGTATTCGCGTTCTTCTGCGCGGCAACCAGTTGTGGAGCGCTGGTGGTGGACAGCGTGGTGTTCAGCGAGTTATCGCAAACGTTGAACACTTGCAGGCCAGAGCCATCAGCGACAACCGAGAGCGGCCCAGCCGTGATCGGAGCCACGCTGTTGGGTTTACCTGTAGCGCTAAGCGTGCGCAACGTCAAAGCAGGAGACCAGACGTAAATCGCGGTACCCGGAGTTGGCGGATTGGTTCGAAGGTCAAGGAAATTAGCTGCGATATAAGCCTTGAATCCGTCACTTGTAAATGCCGCAGCCACCGCTCCCGGCAGAATGAATGTCTGAAGCGTGCCGTTGCTGGAGTCAAAAATGAAAATGCGCTGTGACGGCACATCCAGCTGAAACTTAACGTTGGAGATAATTACCTTGGTCCCGTCAGGCGAGACTGCCAGGATGGTGCCAATCGCGTCTGCATCCAGCAGGGTTGCCGCATTTGAGAACGCGTCTACAGCGACCAGACCGGAACTGGTATCCACAAACAGCTTCAAGCCATCTGAGGTGAAGGCCATGGAAGTTGGCGCACCGGGCAGAACGATGGGTGTACCAGGAGCAGGCGGAGACTTGCTTGTGTCAATGGGAACAATGGCAGGTGAAGTTCCGGGAGCAGGAATGGTGGTTGTGCCAACGTATACAGTAGTGGCGGGGCTCGTGCCTGTAACGTTTACGCCAAAAAGATTGCTGTATACGGGCTTGTTAACGCCACTGCCACATTTGGGCGGCGCGCAAACCGCAACCAGACCTGCGCCTCCGGGAGCGGTGGCTGTGAGGGTGCTTCCACTGCTGGCGCCTCCAACAGTGGCCACCGCCGGGTTGTTGCTGGAAATGGTTACCGGCGCCCCGAGCGTAACCACGCCGTTCGTATCAATCATATCTGCCTGAACGGTCTGCTTCTGACCCACTGCCAGAGTGGTTGCCTCTGTGGGTTGTCCTGGGGGATCGCCGGTTATGTGGAGAACAATTCGTTGAGGCATGCAGGTATCAAACGGCACAGACTGCGAGGTGACGCCGCCAACGCTGGCGACAATGCCTGCTTCTCCCGGAGCGTTCGCTGTAGCAAGCCCGTTTGCGTCTACGCCCACAACACTACCGTTGGAACTTGTCCAGCTAAACTGGCCTATGGAACTCGTAATGTCAGTTGTGTTGTGCAACGCTTTGGCGGTGAACTGCTGTGTGTTGCCATGCGAGACGCAGCTGGTGCCTGCTGGGAGCGGCGCGGGAGTGACTTGAATGGAAGTTACACTGGGATGAACAGAGACCGTGACCGGGCTGCTGGTGACCCCGGCGGCACTGGCGGTGACGCTGGCCGTCCCGGTCAGGGGAACGCCGGACGCGTTATTTCCGTTGCAGGCGACGAATGTAGAGTCCCACACTCCAGCGCAGACCAGGCCGGCTGGCGAGACCGTTACCAGGTTGGGATTGGTGGAATTGAAGGTGAAAGTGGTGGCCACATTGGTGGCGGCTGAGTTGACCGCGGAGACTGAGAGTTGCGTAACCTGTCCAGCCACAAGGGAGATGGTGGCTGGAGATAGATTGACCACAGCAACCGTGTTGCCGTTTGACGAACTTCCGCCACAGCCGGCAATGAGCATGGCCGCCGCAAGCACGGCCAGCAGACTTCCAGCCACAGACCACCGCATACTACTCAGGAGACTCTTCATAGGAGGAAAGACAATGTCTCAGTCTAGTGATTGAATCGTATTTCTTCAACAGGACATCAACGGGGCCGTTTCAGTGCGCTGAAGACACCTCTGCCCCAGTCCCTGGAGCAAGAACGCCGCATGACAGGTGTTCTTGCTGGGTTTCTGAGACTAATTGGCCAGCAGGGTTATTTTTCTTGATTCCCCGGGCTTAAGGCGGCAGGCCGGGCTGATACGCTGTGTTGACGGTTTCCGCACCCCCTTGCTATAGTAAGAAGGTTCCGCGAGAACAATTTAGCTTGTAGTGAGCTGTAGAAAGTTGCCCGAGGATTTTTTCCGTTATCAGGGCATGCCTCGCTGAAAACAGGGTTCGCGCTTTCCTTCCCCTGTGAAGGGTATGCGGACCAAGGGAACGAAACGGAGCGCCCCCGTTTGGCTCGGCGCCACCGTCGTAAACCCGGCCACCGAAAGGTAACTTCATCTTTCCGCCAGATTTGGGCGGAATCATGGCTGCACGCGTTCGTAGCCAGCCCCCAAAGGGGTTCCTCAACAGGCTGATTTTGGCTTGGTTGGGCAGGACTGTGAGTCAGGAAGCGCGGGTCAGCATGCGTGTGGAAAGGTGCGGGTTGCGCGAGGACTTGAAACGATACGGATTTAAAGGAATCTATGCCGACATTTAATCAATTGGTTCGCAAAGGCAGAAAAGCGCCGAATTACAAAACGGCCAGTCCGGCACTGCAGTCGTGCCCGCAGCGGCGAGGCGTTTGCACCCGCGTCTATACCCAGACGCCCAAGAAGCCGAATTCGGCCCTGCGCAAAGTGGCGCGCGTCCGCCTTACCAATGGAATTGA
>DASUBD010000286.1:0-10865 GCA_035763445.1 Candidatus Angelobacter sp. | reverse complement strand
GGCACTTGCACCTCAGCGCGCGAGCGCGCCTCGGTGCTGCGTACCGGGCTATTTTCAGACGCCGCTGGCGCGGCTTGATCTTATCGCTCTGCGCGGGCAATTTCTGTAGTGCTTAACTCAAATCTGCGTTCTATCCGTGTTCATCTTTGGCGACATTGTTTTCTTCTCCGCGTTTCCGCGCCTCCGCGGTGAAATTCCTTTTTAGGTGCCACCATGCTCTTTCCCCGTGAACAAATCTATTCCGCTCTCTTCTCTGTGTTACAGAGCGCTCTCCTGTCGCCGGCGGGGCCGTTCAAGACGGTCAGCCGGCGCTGGCAGGATCCCACGCAGATCTCGCCCGCCGATCGTCCTGCGCTCTACCAGGTGCAGAAGGACGAGCTTGCAACAACCGCGGTAACTGGACTGCCGGTAAATTGGAGGACCACGGTTGACCTGGTTCTATACACCACGGGCGACAACGATCCCACGGCGGTGCCTTCAACCGAATTGAACTCACTGCTCGATGCCGCTGAAGCTGCCATTCGCAGTGCTGTGCCAGGATTGGCGCAGTCACTGGGTGGCCGCGTCTCGCACTGCCGCATTCAGGGCAAGATCGAAATCGTGGAGAACGTGCAGGGCACGATGGCGATGGCAGTGGTCCCAGTAGAGATTCTTACAACGGCGTAATTCAAATTTCACCACGGAGACACGGAGACACGGAGGAAAATCATTGTTGCCGCAGATGAACGCAGATAAACGCTGATTCATCTTGGACTGGATCTGCGGTGCCAGAATTTATCGCTGGCATCAGGCCGTTCCACATGTTTCAAAAGCCCATCTGGTTTGTTCAGGCGCCTGTCCGATCTTCTCCGTGTCTCCGTGGTGAACCTGCTGACAAGGTTGTACCCACACTTTTATCCGCGAAAACCGATGACGTGCGATGTCGGAGATTCAGAAGCACTACCCAATTACGCGCGCTTACGGCGATCACGGCGATTACGCGCGATTCACAAAAGGAGAACCCCATGTTTGAGTTTGGCTCAGGCACGCTGTTTGGCTTCCCGGTTGGAGGCAACACCGCGCCCAATCCCACACCAATGAAGTTTGGCACGCTGCAGGATGTCTCGCTCGATATTTCCGGCGACACCAAGCAGCTCTATGGCCAGAAGCAATTTCCTGAATCCGTGGCCCGCGGCAAATGCAAGATCACCGGCAAAGCGAAGTTTGCCTCCATCAACGGCAAGATGATGAACGATCTTTTCTTTGGCCAGCCGCTCGGTACCGGCATGATCAAGACAGCCCTCGACGAAGCGGGGACAGTTCCGGCGACGCCGTTCCAGATCACCGTCTCCAATGCCGCGAATTTCAAGCAGGATTGGGGCGTGCGCTACGCCTCCGGCGTGAATGCAGGACTGCCGCTCACGCGCGTGGCCTCCAGCCCGGCCACAGGACAATACAGCGTGAACACCGCGACCGGTATTTACACGTTTGCTTCCGGTGATACCGGCGCTTCGGTCCTGATCTCTTACACCTTCACCGTCGCGACCACGGGAACGCAGCTCAACATCACCAACCAGTTGATGGGATTCGCTCCCACCATCCAGGTGCTGCTTGAGACGGTTTACAACGCCGGCCAGTTCTCAGTGATGCTCTATTCCGTGATCGCCTCCAAGCTCAGCTTCGCCACCAAGCAGGAAGATTTCATCATCCCTGAGTTTGATTTTGAGGCCTTCGCGAACTCAGCAGGCCAGGTGATCGACATGTACTCGAACGAGTAGTTGTCAGTTTTACCGCACTTGGCGCCAAGTCGCGCGAGCCTTTTCGGCGTGCAGCGATCTCAAACCTTGCCAATGCGGTTCATGTGAGGCCCGGAAGAGTCCGGGCCTCTGCATTTTTACCAGGATCAAAAGGAGGGACAGTGCTCAAACAACAGGTTGTTTCCACTTCGCTCGGACAGCTCACAGTGTCATCACTTACTCTGGGCGAGCTGCGACAGTTAGATTCTCTATTCACCGAACCCGTAACTCCGGGACTGAGCTCGCTGCTCAAGTACCTGCCGGTCATTTCCAGCGCGTTGCGCAAAGTGCACCAGGACATCTCTTTGAACGATCTCGAGAACGGCCTGACGCTGGAAGATTTCAACGCTCTGCTCAATGCTGTGCTTGAGGTTTCCGGCTTGAAGAAGAGCGCACCGGGGGAAGCCACACCGGTAACGGCGTAGCTGACTGGCCGTTTCTTTACGGACACATCGCCACCGCTACCGGATGGACCTTTGACCTGATTGATCGCCTGACGTTATTCGAAGCTAATGACTTGTTTGCTTACTGGCAACAGTATCCGCCCACGCATGTTCTAGTCTCCGCTTATCTGCTTGGCGCCAACCGCAAGTCGACCAGGAAAGCGCGAACTGCCGGCCGGAGCTTCGATGCGATCCGCGATGCGGTACAACTGGCTGGAGGCGGTCTTAAGGGACCATTACCTTCGATCTATAGGTCTAAAGCAAAATGATTGCCCCCAGAGGTCGTGTTTGCTATAGTTTCGCCCTTAGGAGAAATCTTCTGGAGGGACAGGAATTGAAGATTTTGGCGATCATTCTTGCTCTTTTAATTGCGGGTTGCTCGAAACAAGCACAAAAACAATCACCATCGGATGGACACCGGGCCGTTTCGGATGAAGAGTTGGCTGCCACCAAGCTCAAGGGCGAGATGACAGATGCACAGTTGCGACAGGCTGGATTTAGCGATAAGGACATCGAGGTATTTCGCAACATGCAGGGTAAAAGCTGGAGAAAGCATTTCATGGTTGATCCCATGGATGGACACAGAAGCGGGACTTTTACCCTCTTTGCTCAACCAATCTACGAGGGCTGGCAGAGCAAGCGGGATATTGGGGTTCGGGTGATGATCCCATGCGAGAAGGGTATTGACGTCATGGTTCAAACCAATGATGCTCCGGAGAAGCACGTGCGCCTGAGATTTGACGATGGCCCTGTGCAATCAGAAGAATGGGGCGGCATCGGAAAGTCGCTGTTGGAGCAACATTCCAAAGAATTCCTCAGCCATCTCCTGGCGGCAAAAACCATGAAGTTTGAATACAGCCCTAAAGACTCAGTTCCGCAGGCCTACGAACTTTCTGTCATGAACTTGAAAGAGTTGATGGCCCAGGAGCCTGCCTGCAAGTTTTTAATGCCATAAAGGATTTGTTTGGTCACAAGTGCAGCCCTCGCGAGGGCTGCTTTTTATTGCGCATGAGAGTTTTGCCGCAGGAGTGAACTATGTCCGACGCCACATTAAATCTGCTGATACAGGCACAAGCCGGCGATGCCCAGCAAACGTTGAGCCAATTCAGGGAGACCCTGGAGCGAAGCAGGGACGCTGCCAATCTCCTCAGTGAAGTTCTTGATGGCAACGTGAAGGGAGCTTTGAGCAGTGCCGGAGAAGCAGCAAAAGCCTTCGGTCTGGCTCTGGACGTCGCGCTCAGCCCGGTTGACGTGCTGGCATTTGCAGGCGCGATCGCAGATGTTGCCGACAAGCTGAGCAAGGTCATTGCTGATACGTTCATCTATACCGACCGGCAGAAAGCGCTCGACTCCCAGATCCGCGCCTCCAATCAGACCATCGCAGATCTTGCTGCCGATATGAACAATCTCGACGAGCAGTACAAAAGGCTGGGCAAGACGGCATCCCAGAGCACGGCGATCGACATTCAAGAATTGCAGACAAAGCTTAATGCGGCAAAGGACAAGGTGCGAAGCCTTAGCGACGAAATATTCTTCACCAAGCAAACCGCATCAGATCCGGATGCATGGGGTGCGAAAGCAGCCAATGAAGCGCTGCCCGCTTTGACCAGGCAGCTTGGAGTCGCGCAGCAAGAGGTGAAAGACTTTGAGAAGCGGATGCGCAATTTGCAAAAGATCTTCTCAGAGCAGCAGGCTTCAGAACTGAGCGCAATGAAACAGGGAACGGATGAACATCGGGTAATTGAAGTCCAGACCCAGAAAAACCGGATCGACACAACTCGGCTTGGCGGTCAGCAAGTAGTAGCCGATTACGAGAAATCATTTGCCGAAATCAACGCGGCAACACAGCAGTTCAACAATCAGCAACTTTCCATCCTGATGACCGGAATCAACAAAACCTCCACTCAGGTGGTCCTGGCGAACCAGAACACTTCCAGAAAGATTGAAGCTGATGAGGCAGCATCGCTGGCTCGACGGCAGAAGCTCTGGGACCAGACGTTCAAGGGAATCTCCGGAGCCTTTGACAGCTTTATCAACGGGCTTATGAGCGGACAGCAGAAGCTCAGCCAGGCGTGGGAGAAACTGGTGGAGAGCATGGTCTCAAAATTTGTTGACGGCCTGGAAAAGCAGCTCATGTCTTTTATCCAGCACAAGCTGATGGAACTCACCATCCATGCGAGCACGGAGCAGGCGAAGGACCAAGCCAGCAAGGCCGCCCATGCAAAAGAAGACGAGCGCACGGCTTATAGCGCAGCCAAAGGCGCATGGGAGTCGGTTGTGCATACGCCAATCGTCGGTCCAATACTCGCACCCATCGCCGCCGCAACCACCTTTGCTGCCGTATCCGCGTTTGGTTCGGCGGAAGGTGGCCAGTACATTGTGCCTTCTGAGCAACTCACCATGCTGCATCGCAATGAAATGGTGCTGCCCGCCGGCGTGGCCGACAGGATGCGCGGCGTGATTGAAGGCGGCGGCGGAGGCGGAACCACCGTGGTCGTAAACCACTCCGTCAGCGCGGTGGATGCCGAATCATTCCAGTCGCATATCCGGCGCCATGCCAACCTCATAGGGAACGAAGTGGCGCGGGTGCTGAAGAAGAAGTCCTCATGATTTGAGTGATTTTCTTGCTGTGCCGGAATCTGTCCCCATATAAGCGATCTCTACATTTCAAACCGTAATCCCTGCGTTTTTCCTGCCGCCTGCGGGCGGCTTTTCTATTTCTATGAGCAACGTACTCTTTCCCAAAATTCGAGGCCTTGCCTGGTCAGTCAGCAAGACGCCCACGTTCTCCACGGAGATTCAGCAGTCAGTGGCTGGGCGAGAGGTGCGGGTGCAGAACTTCCAGAGTCCCATCTGGGAGTTCACACTCAGCTATGAATACCTGCTGAACGATCCCAGGTTCCGTGATGAAAACGAGCAGACTCCGCTGGAAACATTGGTTGGGTTTTTCCTTGCGCGCGGCGGACAGTTTGATGATTTTCTGTTGAACGAATCCGACCTAACCGGCCGTCTGGAAGACTCTGTCTATTCAGGGCAGCCGATTGGTATTGGCGACGGGACGACCAAGAGCTTTCAACTGGTGCGGAACATCGGCGGCTTTCTTGAAGCTGTCCAGAACCCAATGAACCAGACGGCAACTGTCCGTGTGAGCGGAGTGGCCAAGGTGCAAGGCACGGACTACACCATTGCCAACGGGCTGGTTACGTTTGTGAACGCACCGCCGGCAGGAGCGCCCATCAGCGCAGATTTCATCATGCTGCATCGCGTGCGCTTTGATGTTGGCAGCTCGCGCAGCAGCAAAGAGGGAATTGAGTTCAGCAATTTTTATTACAACCTGTATGAATGCCGCGAAGTGCAGTTGATCAGCGTGCGGAAATAAGCGCACGCGGCTCTTGGCCTTTGGCTCTTTGGCCTTTAGCCGAAACTGCTGCGATCTCCGCAGGTGAGCTAAGAGCCAGAAGCTAAAGGCTAAAGGCTGATCATGAAAACTCCCACCAATATCGGTTCCAACAACCTTATCTCCTGGCTGCAAAGCGCCACGGAGATACGCATGGCAGACCTATACACCATCACGCTCACGAGTGGGACCGTTCTACGCTACACAACCTGGGACGCCAATTTGACCGTGCTGGGCAATACATTTCTCACTGGGCCGCCGCACATCAAGCGCTCGCAGATTGAAGAGAAGCTGGGCCTTGATGTTTCAGCGCTTGATCTTGAGATCTCTGCCAGCCTGAGTGACACCATCAACGGCGCGCCGGTGCTGCAGTTGATTGCGAACGGCGCATTTGACGGCGCTACCCTACGCATTGATCGGCTCTTTATGGATTCACAGGGCAACCAGATTGGTACCGTGGTGCGCTTTTCCGGAATCATCGGCGAAGTAGACGAGGTGGGAAGGACCACAGCAAAGCTGACTGTGAACGCTCTGGTGCAGCTTCTGAGCCAGCAGTTGCCGAACATTGTGCTGCAGCCCAACTGCACCAACACGCTGTTTGACGCGCGCTGTACCTTGCGCAAAAAGAACCTGCTCAAGTTCTCAGAACAGTTTGAGAACACGGCGTGGCAGACGTTTGTCAGCGGAACGGCGACGGCGCCAGTGGTTACGGCGGATGCGGCGATGGATCCGAATGGAAACCTCACGGCCGATAAGATCATCTTTCCCGCAACGGATGCGTCTTCCAGTTCGCGCTTGTTCCAGATGACAACGCTGCTTACCGTACCAGCAACGGGCTCGAACTATACGGGATCAGTCTGGTTGCGGGCGGATACTCCGTGCTCAGTGCTGATCTTCCTCAAGAAAGATGGACAAGGGCTTGGCTTTGGCAATCTTGTTACCTGCAACGTGAGCACAAGCTGGCAGCGGTTCTCGGTTTCCGGAGATGCCGGAGTGAACAGCAGCGTGGTGGCCGGGTTGACGATTGCTGTGCTGCAAAGCAGTCCGGGTGGCGCGGTTTATGCGTGGGGCGCGCAGTTTGAAGCCGGGACTTCGGCCACAATTTATGAAGCCACCACCAACACAAACGCGGGACTGTTTGAGGCTAACATCGTCCAGGGCGGCAGCACGGTGAACAAGCTGATTTCGCTCTCTGCGAAGGCAGACGGCTACTATGACAATGGCCAAATCGTTTTTACTTCCGGGGCGAACAACGGGCTGGTGAAAGCGATAAAGAGTTACTTCGATCAGCAGTTTCTTTTCAACTCGCCTTTGCCGTTTGCACCCAGCGCAGGCGATACGTTCATCGCGTATCCCGGATGCGACAAAACGCAGGCGACGTGCACCAACAAGTTCAGCAATCTGGTGAACTTTGAAGGTTTCCCCTACGTGCCGGCGCCGGAGACTGCAATATGAACGCTCCGGAGCTTGCAACAGATCTCAGCGAAAAACTGCTTCGGGAAGAGTTGCAGTTTTTCTTTCGGCACCAGGACGAATGGGCTGGGTTGCATGCCGGGGAGTATGTCCTGATTGGGCGTGGCACGTTTGGCGGATTTCACAGAACTCATGAAGATGCTACGCGCGCTGGATTGCGTGCCTTTGGCCTTGCGCCATTTCTGGTGCGGCGGATTAAAGCCCGGCAGATGAAAGCCCGGTAAATCAAAGTCCGATTGATTAAGGATTCGCAGATCAAATTCGAAAATAGATGGAGACACGCGCATGCCGCTTACGGCCGAGCAGCGGACAGAAATTGTTCGCGCGGCCAAGGAGTGGCTGGGAACTCCTTATCATCATCACGGGCGAGTGAAGGGCGCGGGTGCGGACTGCGCGATGTTTCCGCTGGAGGTGTATCGCCAGTGCGGGCTTCTGCCGCTGGATTACCGGCCGCCGCAATATCCCGTGCAGTGGCATCTTCACCGGTCAGAGGAGCTTTACCTCAGGGAAGTGGAGAAATTCTGCATTGCCATTACGGGGCCGCCGCAGCCTGGGGACTTCGTTGTCTTTCGCTTCGGGCGGGCGTTTTCACATGGTGCAATCGTCATGGACTGGCCGCAGATTATTCATTCGTATATTCCGCATGGCGTGCTGCTGAGCGATGCATTGCGGGATGCTGAGCTTGCGGGAAGGGAAATGAAGCTTTTCGAATTCAGAAGATAACCACGAAGGACACAAAGGACCACAAAATTTCCTTCGTGTCCTTTGTGGTTGAAGAAGGTTTTTATGGGCTTGATGACTGGCGGCAAAGGCGGCGGCAATAAATCGCTCGCGTCCAAACCGAATCTGGTGAGCGCTTTGAGGGTGCAGACCAGCAGTTACGGGCAGGTGCTGCCGATTGTCTATGGGCAGAACCGAATCTCGGGAAGGCTGATCTGGAGCGGCGATTTCACTGCCATCCCGCATACGTCGACGCAGAAGGCGGGAGGCAAGGGAATGGGCACGGGCGGCGGGAATGCCGTTACAAATACTACGTATACCTACCAAACGGCTGTGGCCATCTCGCTCTGCCTGGGGCCGATCCAGAACATTCACAATATATGGGATTCGCGTGGAAAGCTGACGATGATCAGCTCGTCGGTGCAATTCACTGTGCCCGGCGGCGGAGGGACATTTCATGTGATTCCGCCGGGCGCGGGAATTTTTCATTCCGGACGAGGCGTGAGCCGTGGCGATTCTTACAGCCTGCTGGCCAATGACTTTGGCTCTGATGGCCCGCTCGCGCTGAGCGGCACGCAGCAGACGCCGATGATTCTTGTCGCCGGCACGGCGGGAGCGGGCCAGTACACGCAGAGCGGCAACAGCTATAGCTTTTCCGCAGCGGATGCGGGAAAGACCATGACCATCAACTATGTTTACTCGGTGCCCGATTCCAACTCCAACGGCCAGCCGCTGGAGAAGCTGAGCCTCACGCTCTTTCTCGGCCTGAGGCCGCAGACGGCGTGGAGTTATCTCACGTCCCGGCATCCTGGGCAGGATCTTGGGTATAACGGGCTTGCGTATATGGCGTCGGTCAACATGGATCTGGGCGAGAGCGGCACGCTGCCCAATCTTTCTTTTGAAGTGCTTGGCATTTTGCCGTTTGGCGGCAGCACCACGGACGCCGAGCCTTCGGCCATCATCACTGACCTGCTCAACAATCCCTGCTACGGACTGAGCGGGGCGGTGCCGCTAGATAATCTGCGGACGGGCAACAGCTTTGCCCAGTTCAGAAATTTCTGTGTGGCCAATGGAATCTTTCTCTCGCCGGTGCTGGATGCTCAGAAGTCCGCGGCTGAATGGATCCAGGACGTTCTTGACGTCACCAACTCGGCAGCGGTGTGGAGTGAAGGTCTGCTGAAGATTATTCCTTATGGCGATACAACGGCGGTGCGCAACGGGGCGACTTTTGTTCCCAACACCGCTCCAATCTACGACCTGACCAACAATGATTTTCTTGAGCCGGTCACGGCGAAGCGGCCATCGATTGCGGACGTAATGAATTCTGTGTCGGTCGAATTCCTGAATCGCGCCAACGATTACAACGTGGAAGTAGCGGAAGACAAAGATGAGGCAATGATCGGGCTCTACGGCCTGCGCAAAGCGGCAGCCAGGCAGGCGCACAGCATCACCACGGCTTCGGTGGCAAAGTTTGTGGCCAACCTGCTGCGCAAGCGCTCGGTGGAGATTCGCGCCACATATACGCTTAAGCTGGGCTGGCAATTCAATCTGCTGGAACCAATGGACCTGGTCACCATCACCGTCCCTGAGCTTGGCTACAATAAGAAACCGGTGCGCGTCACCGCCATTCGAGAAGACGATAGCGGCCAGCTCGAAATCGACGCGGAAGACTTTCCTTTCGGGACCGCGACGGCCACGCTGTATCCGCACCAGGAGGCCAGCGGTTTTGTTCCGCAGGCCAACTGCGATCCCGGCAACGTTTCCACGCCGATCATCTTTGAAGCCAATGACCGGCTCTCGCAAACGGGGAATTATGAAGTGTGGATTGGCGTGTGCCCGGCGACGCTGGCCATCACGGCGGCAAGCAATGCCACTCCCATCCAGATCACAGCAGCGGGGCACGGATTCAAGACCGGACAGACCGTCGCCATCGCGGGCGTGCTGGGCAATACGGCCGCCAATGGAAACTGGAAGATCACCATTGTTGACAGTGACAATTTCACTCTGAATGGAAGCGCCGGTAACGGAGCGTACATCTCCGGCGGGCTGGCGGTGAATGAAGATTGGGGTGGCTGCTCGGTGTGGGTTTCTCCGGACAATCAGAATTACGTTCAGGCCGGGCGCATCTTCGGCGCGGCGCGCATGGGCTCGCTCACGGCGCAATTGCCCAGCGCCGCAGATCCTGACGTGACGCATGCTCTCTCCGTGGACCTCACGCAGTCACTGGGCACGTTGCTCTCCGGATCGCAATCTGATTGCGACAATTTCCGGACGCTCTGCTGGGTGGATGGCGAGCTCATCGCTTATGAAGACGCCACTTTAACGGCTGCTTATCATTACGATCTGGGCGCGCACGGCTCGCCACTCTCGATCTCCGCCGCCAGCAACACTGCGCCCATCGTTATCACGGCAGCCGGTCACGGTTACTCGAATGCTGAAACCGTGGTAATTGCAGGCGTAGGCGGCAATACCGCAGCCAACGGAACCTGGATCATCACGGTCATCGACGCCAACAATTTTTCTCTCAACGGCAGTAGCGGCAACGGCGCGTACACATCCGGCGGGACGGTGGCCATTGCAGCCCGGCTGCGGCGAGGCGTTTTCGGATCGCCCATTGCCACACACAATGCGGGCAGCGGATTTCTGCGGCTGGATAACGCAGTGTTTGTCTGGGAAGCCGATCCCACGCTGGTCGGCACAACAATTTATTTCAAGTTCACCAGCTTCAACACCTTCGGTTTGATGGAGCAGTCGCTGGCCAACGCCGCGCCGTACAGCTTCGCCTTCAACGGCATCTTCGGCAACCATGATGAGACGCCTGCCAATAACGCCACCATTGATTCCGTTTTCGTTTCCGGCAGCTCGGACAGCATTCGCGTCTACGGCCCGGGCGGCGTGGGCTCGGGCTATACGGCGTGGAAGATGAAAGACCAGGGCGGCTCGCGCAGCATCGCGGCCCAGACCATCACCGTGATTGACGATATATGACGGAATAGGCAATCCATAAAATTCCCAACAGCTGAAGGTTGCGCTGCAGCCGGCTTGTCTGCGTGGCCA
>DASUBD010000285.1:0-5590 GCA_035763445.1 Candidatus Angelobacter sp. | reverse complement strand
CGCTCAATACAGACAATATGCACTTCACTTGCACCCATACGGAGCGCCGAGAGCGAGATGTCCACCATTTCATGCGAGGCGACGGCAGTAAGATTTTTGGCCCAGTCTTCGGTCTGCATTTCATGCTGGCGAACAACTTCACGCGCCGCAGAGCGGGCCACGTCCATGGCTACGTTGCCGCCGCCGATTACAACAACTTTCTTGCCGATGGTGAACTTGTAACCCAGGTTCACGTTAAGAAGAAAATCGATGCCCTTGTGAACACCATCAAGATCCACACCCGGAATGGAAAGGTCGCGACTGCGATGCGCGCCAACCGCGATGAGCACGGCATCAAAGCCCTGGGACCGGAGGTCCTCAATGGAAAAATCCTTGCCGGCGCGCTGGTTCAGGCGCAAGGTTACGTCGCCGGTCTGCAGGATCTCTCGTACCTGAGCTTCGACCACGGCGCGCGGCAAACGATATTCAGGAATGCCGAGGTAGAGCATTCCGCCGGGAACAGCCGCGGCTTCAAAGATAGTGACCGGGTAGCCCATCAACGCCAGATCATGCGCAGCAGAAAGGCCCACTGGACCTGCGCCGATGACGGCAACTTTGTGGGGCAGGCTGGGCTGCTTTTCGGCAGCAACCGGCCGGAAATTGCGTGACTCAGGGCCGTAGCGCTCAGTGAGAAATCTTTTGAGAGCGCGGATCTGGATGGGATGATCGATCTCACCGCGGCGGCAGGCTGTTTCACAGGGGTGAGCACAGACGCGGCCGCAGATGCTGGCCAGCGGGTTGGGATCGCGGGCAAAGCGGTAGGCCTCTTCAAAACGGCCTTCGGCGATCAGGGCCACATACCTTCCCGCATTGGTGTGAGCAGGACACGCGGTCATGCAGGGGAAATTGGTATTGAGCCAATCCCGGTCGACCAATTTGTCACTGAACCTTTTCCGCATGATGTGTCCGCTTATTTTTGAAATCAGCGCGGGACGGCGCGAGCCATCCCGCACCGTCAGGGTTATTGCAACGTAAGGTCAGCCGTGGTGTCGCCGCTGACGCTGATTTTTTTGGACTGCGTCTTTTTGCCTTCGTGCCATGCGGTCACGGTGTACTGACCGTCAGGAACGTTGGGAATGGTGTAGCTGCCGTCGGCCGCAGTTTCCACAAAATACGGGCCTGGCGAAACGATGATGTAGCCGGACATCTCAGGATGCACATTGCAGAGCAAAGGCACCACGCCGGGGTCAGTAAACTTGAAAGGTTTGTTCTGACCCTGCGGCCAGGTTCCCATGTTGTGGGTCTTCTTCTTGTCGCCCGAAATGGAAGGCCAGAAGACGTTGTGCTGAACGCTGTCACTGTTGAGGAATGCGACAGTGGTTCCAACCTGGACCACGAGAATGTGAGGCTGGAACTGCAGCCCATGCTGGTCCATGGTGACCTTCTTATCGGAGACCGGCTGCAGCGAAGCGCCTTCCAGATACACAACCGACTTACCCGGACTGACTTTGCCCTTCACGTTGCCAGCCAGACAGAGCTGGGTGGTCGTGAGGGCCAGTGCGATGAACGTAAAAAAATATTTGAGTTTCACTGCGTTTCCCTCTTGATCGCGAGTTAAAAGACCCATTCAAGAGCAGCCACTCCGGTGTTGGTACGGAACGGCTGGACTGCTATCGGCAGCCCGGTAATCGGGTTGGTGGTAACAGTGACAAACTGCTCCGGCCGGATCTGATACTCGAATGAAGCTTTGATATTGGCGTGAATCAGGAACTGCACGCCGGGTGTAAAACGGTTGCGCGTGCCGCGGAACGGCAGGGCGAACGGTGTTGAGGTATTCAGCGCCAGGCCATTGATGCGATCTTGCGCGGAATTCACCGCATCCCAGCGCATGACGGCCATGAGCCAGGGGTGGATCAGATAGTCAGCCTGCATAAAGCCACCGCTGAAAGAGGCAGGCACGCCATGAACAAAGCCGACTGGAAGCGGTCCTGCGGGATCGATGGGCAGGGGTACAAGCGTGCCACTCACGTCAATCGGCAGCTGGTTGGTATCATGGCCGTACATGAACACCCCGTAGATGTTGAAGGTGCGGTAGTTGAAGCTGAAGTCTCCACCCGCACGGTAAAAGGGTTCACGAACTGTGAGAACCACCGGTGTTCCGGAAAGATCCTCTCCGCTAAAGCGCTGTACCGATCGTCCGTAAAACCAGAACGTGCCCAGATTCAGGTAAGTGTGCTCTCTGGGACCGGTGGCGCCCGCAGCCTGGATGGCGTTGCGGCTGCTCTTGTCCTTTTCCAGATTGAAGCGATACGAGAACCGGCTGTAGAGGTCTTTGAAGTTGGAGTCAGAGGCAAATCCCGCCACTGACGGCACAACATCACTGCCATTACTGGCCTGGTTCAAACCGCTGGTGTTCTGGTCAACGATGGCCAGCGAGTAGTGGTAGCCGCCGTACTGATGACCGCCACTGATCTCGACGCCGTTCATGGCGTCCGCCATGGTGAATTGATTGATGACGTTATGCTGGCCAAAGGCAGGGTTCTGGGCGCCGAGATTCGCCTGGTCCCAGATGTCATAGCCGCTGATGTTGATGTTGCGCGCCTGGCTGACGGGCAGATCCAACTCAAAACGCCCGACGCGAAAGCTGAAAGAGTCTTTGGGCAATTTTATGAGGCGGCCCAAATTCACAAATTTGAGATAGCCGTCACCGAGACCGCCCGCGGTGTTGTCACCCCCTACGCTGATGTCCTCATCAACCCAAAAAGCTATGTCGCTGCCGAAATTCCCCGCCGTAAACAGGCTGAACAGTCCGGAGCTGAAATCAGTTTTCGGAATAAACGGCGGCACCGTTCCGGGAGGAACAAGGGTATCGAAGTTCCCGCGGTTGCCGCTGGTTTTCTGGAAAAAGGTGTTCATGCGCAGCCCGATGGGCGGCATGCCCGGGATGGTTCCCGGCCAGATCGCGTTGGGCCACAGTTCTTTTTGTGCCGGCGCACCCAGCAGTGTCGGCGGGATTTTCAGCATGCCCGCGTCGTCAGTTGGAAATTTGAAACCAGCATCCTTGAACGCCTTGCCGAAATCGTTCAGTTTCGGGAAATCGACATGGCAAGTGCTGCAGGAAGTCTGGTATTGCCGCGCAAAGGCGGGAATGGCACGACTCAACGCGGGAAACAAAAGAAAGATGCCAAAACAGAAGCACCACACCGCGCTTTTTACCGTTGTTAAACGCCTTTTCATACGTGCTCCTTACCAAATTGCAATCGGGGGCATTGCTTTTAACAGCGTGCCGGTGTGATCGGCCGTCACATCGGCTTTGTGACTTGGGGGAGATGCTAGTGGCTCTTAGGAATGGAAGATGTGATATCGATCACAGATGGCAGATGAGATAACGAGGCGGAGATATGAGTTCGTCCAGTACACCTGCGATCCAGAGCGCAGTGTTAAGGCAACCGTCCCACTATTTTTAGCTTGGTGCGAAGCCAGATCTCCGGAGTTGAGCAGATCAGGCGGAGAGCTTGGCGGGGGGCTTGCCGCGCCGGGCTTCCGCGTCCATGTCATAGGCTTTTGTGAGCCAGCGCTTTACTTCATCATTGATGTCTTTCAACGAGCCGATCTCAATGCGGTGAGTGATGCGATCTTTTTTGGCGAACCCGCCCGTGTCAATGAGTCGTTTGGGAACTTTGGAGTCTTTGAGTGCCAAACCCAGATCAATGCGATCACGGGTTGAGGGCTTGATCTGCGCGAAGACGTGATTGCGATAGAGAGGGACCATGGTTTGACAGGGACAGGCCTTCACATCTGAGCCAAGGTTGCGAGCCAGTTTGAGCAGTTCGTCATAAATTGGACGCAATGCAGCTTTGCCACCGGCAAACATTTCTTCCACGTAGCGGTCTGCCGACTGAAGGTAGGAATCCGGGTTGCCGTCATTGCCTTTGCCGAACGATTGTTCCGCGATCCACGAGGCATAGTTCGTGCCGAGGCCATGTTTGGTCTTCAGCCACTCGCGACGCTGCTTTTCATCCTGCGGCCCCTTCTGCCTGACCAGGAGAATCCATTCTTCAAGTGAGCGGCCGGTTTTCTGCTTCAGGCCGGCAAGGACTTTCTGCGCTATGAGCACACTGGGATGGAGATCATATCCGGCTTTGCTGCGGCTTGAAGATGACGGCATAAATCACCTCGCGCGAGCGAGTTTACACCTGAACCAACCCCTGCAGCGTCGGGCTTAGATGTGAAGGCTCTCAGAAAAGATCACATCGCATTACGAAATAAAAGTTGATTTTGATGAAACCAAAGTTATCGTCCGCGACTCAGTTCCAAGCGAGAGCTATTCCGGGAGTTCTCCTAATTCCCCATGATCAAAGAGGGTAACTCCCGTGAAGCGATTCAGAATCCCCCTTTCCCTCGTAGTCGCTGCTCTGATTGTTGTAGCTGTTTATTCAGAAAAGAACCATCCAACAGCCCCGGCCGACCGCGCCAATCTGGAAAATGCTGAACACCTGGCCAACCAGGGCCGCCAGATTTTCCGGTTTGACACCTTCGGCGACGAAGATTTCTGGGGCGGAACCCTGGGACTCCACAAAGCGATTGAAGGCGCCAAATTCGGCGGCGTAGGTCCGGGCGTTTCACCTGCCACAGCATTGGCGGTGGGATTGAAAGTGGATCAGGACGCGTTGCCGGCCTCCCTGGTGCAGGCAATCCAGGCCGGGAAGGTTGATCTCAATGATCCGGCGACAACGCTGGCGCTGCTTAAACTCAACGCTGTACTGGGCGTCACCGGTTTTTTCAACACTGATGGCTCGCTCAAATCCATCGGCATTCAGTGTGCGCTGTGCCACTCCACCGTTGATAACTCATTTGCGCCGGGCATTGGTCATCGCCTGGATGGCTGGGCCAATCGCGATCTGAACGTCGGCGCAATTGTGGGACTATCTCCCAACCTACAGCCCGTGGCTGATCTGCTGGGCGTGGATGTTGCCACCGTGCACACCGTCCTCAACAGCTGGGGTCCGGGACACTTTGATGCTGAGCTGTTCATGGACGGCAAAGCTTTCCGTCCCGACGGCAAGAGTGCGTCCACGCTGATCCCACCCGCGTTCGGTCTGGCCGGCGTGAACCTGCACACCTCCACCGGCTGGGGCTCGGTGACCTACTGGAACGCCTTCGTCGCCAACCTGGAAATGCACGGCAAAGGCAACTTCTCAGACGCCCGGCTGGATGATGCGTCCAAGTTCCCAGTGGCTGCTAAAAACGGATTCGGACACGTCCATAATGACGTTGACCTGATCACGGCAAAGTTGGGACCGCTGGAAGTGTACCAACTTGACATCGCCGCGCCTGCTCCGCCGGCCAACAGCTTTGACCACGCGGCCGCAAAACGCGGTGAAGCGCTGTTCAACGGCAAAGGCCAGTGCAGCACGTGTCACGTTCCCCCGCTCTATACGGAGCCCGGCTGGAACATGCACAGCGCGTCTGAGGTCTGCGTGGATGATTTCCAGGCCAACCGTTCTCCTGACGGGAAATACCGCACCTCGCCGCTGAACGGACTCTGGACACACACCCAGGGCGGCTTCTATCACGACGGCCGCTTTGCCACGCTGAACGACGTGGTGGA
>DASUBD010000284.1:0-14164 GCA_035763445.1 Candidatus Angelobacter sp. | reverse complement strand
GCCCAGGCGCGTTCCGAGGCGCGCTTGCGCGCTGAAGGATAAGCCCTGGGTAAGCGGGCGTCAGACCAACTCCCTACTGCCGTAGGCCGGAGCGCAGCCGCAGGCGGAGCGACAATAAAATCATTTTCATGCTCGTTTGGGACCGCAGATTGGTCATGAGGACTCCGTGGTAGGTTTTTGCTTTTGCGTTCGCGTGTTTCGCGTTAATTCGCGGCTAAACCTTTTGTGTTGCGCCCTTCGCGCCCTTTGCGGTAAAGCTCTGGTACGCTGTTGCCGATCGCGGCGATTACGTGCGATTGTTCTACTGAATCTCTCCCACTTCACTCACAATCCTCTTGAGCGCTTCACGCACGCTCTCCCCGCTTCTGACTTTCATCGTGTGGATGGTCATGGGCTTCAGCATCTTGCTCACTTTGTCCATGGCGCCGGTGGCATAAGGTCCGTAGACCTGGTATTGCAGGTAGTACACCACGCAGTTTTCCGCCTGCGCTGGATCAATGGCCGGGAAGTGGTGGAAGGCATAGAAATCCATTGGGCTGCCCACCACAATGAACACGTGAAATGGAAGATCCGCGGGGTGTTTCTGCTCTGCGCCTTCCGGCTTGATCGCCGGGCTGCAACCCGCGCAAGGGACGCTAACATTGACCATGGGCCCGGATGGAGCTGGGCCGTCAGAGGAAGCAACATCTTCTTCAGAAAACGCGCCCAGGCGGCGCAAAATCTGGTCGCGAAGGAAGTCCGGCTCTTCGCGCGTCTGCTCCAGACCCTTTAGGTCAATCATTCCCGGGCCATTTTCAGGGCTAAGCGCTTCCCTGAGGGCCGTCCAGTCCAGGTTGGTAACGTCGTCCTGCTCAAAGGTGACTCTGTGTTGCCGCAAATCCAGCGTGGCCACATTCAAGGATCCGTTGGCCACCTGGATCTCGCTCAGATCGCGCACCAGCGGCAGGGCCACGGAAAGAAAACGGGAATAAAACCGGTTGGAGCCGTGGAAAAGGCCGGAAGGAGTGAGATCTGCCAGCACGTCAATTTGAATGCGTCGCCTGGTGGCCGGCGCCAGGTGAAGCTTGCTCTCAATATCAGGGCGGTAGATGTTGTCGCGCAGGTCCTTGAGGGGCGCCCAGAATTCCCAGTCCGGAATTCCCTGCCAGATGTCGGCAAAAGAATCATGCTTGACTTCAGATACGTGAAGATTCTTCTGCGCGAAGCTGTGCTCGCCGCTTTTCGGGTCGTAGAGAAGAAAATTGACCTTGTAGTCTCCCGGCAGCGCAAAAGCCTCCCATGTGCTGACCCATGTTTTCTTGTGGAGATCGGGAGTGATGGGCCGCAAGTCGATGAATCCGGAGTCGCGATAGCTGTGGCCTGCGGCATCTTTCACTTCCACCAGCATCAGCAGTTCGCTGTCGGCCACCCGCTTCACCAGTTCAGCGCCGGGGACATCCATCTCAAGGTGGGTGACCATGCGCTGGTGGGCAGAAAGCCCGTGGGTATAGGCCCGCACGTGTAAGTCGATGTCCCGCCGCTCACCTTCTCCGGCAAACCGCTCAAAATGGGCAGCTTGAAAACTCTCTGCCATGGATGGAATGGGCGGGATCGGTGGTTTGGCCTGCTGGCAAACTGCTCCGCAGGCAAAGCCCAGCAAACAGACGCAAATGGACTCCATTTGGCGAATCAGCGAGCACGGAATGAAGTCCGCGCGGAGCATGGCAGTCCCCCCCTGCTGTGCGCAGCATCTTACCCAACTCTTCCCGCTTTGTCGCCAAAATTCGGCAGCTCACCTCAACTCTGTACCGGGCCAGATTTCCAAACCAAGCAGCCGGGGATTGAGTTCCTCAAGTCTGATGTCCCGCTTTCAGATTTGCCGCAAATGCCCTCCAGCAGCGACAATACTGCGCATGTCCCTGAACACAGTCAGGCCTCTGCGCGCAATCGCCTGCGTGCTCGCATTACTAACCTTTACTCAGCTTTCGCAATCAGACACGCGGCCTCTGCCGGAAGACCGCGGCGCGGTCCACCTTTATCAGTTGCTTACCAAGCTAGAGACCACCGGCCGCTTCATGCAGGTGGTAGCTCATCCTGATGACGAGGATGGCGGCATGCTGACGATGGAAGCGCGCGGCCATGGCGTCTCCGCGCTGCTCTTCACCTTAACTCGCGGCGAGGGAGGGCAGAACAAGTTTGGTACCGAGAGCTCAGATGAACTCGGCATCCTGCGCACGCTCGAACTCCTGGAAGCGGATAAATATTATGGAGTGCAACAGCGCTTCAGCCATGTAATCGATTTTGGCTTCTCCAAAACTGCCGAAGAGACTTTCAACAAATGGCACGGACATGAGATCGCCCTCGGTGACGTGGTCCGCGCGATTCGCATCTTCCGGCCAGACGTGCTTACCAGTCGCTTCAGCGGAACACCCCGCGATGGCCACGGCCATCATCAGGCATCGGCCATCCTGGCGCATGAAGCTTTCCGCGCCGCCGCCGATCCCAACCGATTCCCGGAGCAGATCAAGGAAGGACTGCTGCCCTGGCAGGCAAAGAAGCTTTATCTCGGCAATCCTCCCCGCATGTTCCAGGGACTCGATGTTGCTGATTCTGACTACACGGTGAAACTTGATCCCGGCGAGTACAGCCCTTTCCTCGGCATGTCATACACGCAGTTCGGTCTGGAAGGCCTCGCGCACCAGACCTCGCAGGGTACAGGCGGAATCCGTGTGCCTCCCGGACATCGTTACACGTATTACAAAATGATCGACTCAACCCTGCCTAAGCCGTCAAGCCACGAGAAAGACTTCTTCGAAGGGATCGACATTTCGTTGGCAGGTCTGGCTGCGCGGCTGGGCGCGGAAGAATCAAAGGTTCCCTTCGTGCGCCCGGCTCTCGTCTCTCTTCAGAAAGACGTGGATGAAGCTGTCAGTGCGTACTCCGTCAAGAATCCAAATGCCTGCGCGCCGCCACTGCTGCGGGGACGCGAGGAAACCGGAAAATTGATACAGCAGGTTGAGCAATCCCAGCTTTCAGCAGCCGCAAAAGAGGATCTGCTCACTGAGTTGCGCACCAAGTTAGATCAATTTCAGGACGCCGCCAATGAAGCCCTGGGAATTTACTTTGAGGCTACAGTCGATCCGCCCGGCCCTGCGCCAGGCCCCTCGTACTTCCCCAGGATGGAACAGACTCTGAGCATCGCCGTGCCTGGGCAGACATTCACCATCACGGCTCGACTTTACAACCGCAGCAACATGGCGATCAACCCGGATGAATTCAAGGTGAATGTTCCACAAGGTTGGACCGCCACTCTGGTTACGCCTGTCGACAAACTCAAAAAGACCATCTCGCCGGGAGATGACGACGCGGTTCACTTCAGGATTTCTGTGCCTGAGAATGCCGCCTATACCAAACCCTATTTCTGGCGCACCAATCCGGAAACTGAGACGGTTTACAACCTGGGACAGCCGCAATATCTCACTCTGCCGTGGGCGCCTTATCCGGTGCATGCCACAGCCAACTTTTCCGTGAATGGCGCACCCAGTTCTGCCACTGGAGTTGCGAAAATCAAATTCGTTGATCCTGCTCTCGGACAATCGGAACGTCCTCTGGCGGTTGGCCCGCCTGTTTCCGTTCTGCTGACCACGCCGGTCATCGTGGCTCCTGTGGGCGCGCCCAGGCAGTCTCTGGTGGAAGTGAATCTGCGCAGCAATGTTCCAGACCCCATCCATGCCACGCTGCGTCTTGAGACTCCCAAAGGCTGGACCGTGCAGCCGGAATCGATCCCGGTCTCGCTGGACCATGATGGAGATGTCAACAACTACAGCTTCCGCATCACGCCGCAGGACCTTCACGAAGGCGCTTACAAGGTCACCGCCAAGGTGGAATACAACGGCAGGGAATATGCCGAAGGATTCAAGATCATCACTCGGCCTGACCTCGACTCCTACTACGCCTATCATCCCGCCACGGAGAACGTTCAAGCCGTGGACGTGAAACTGCCCCCGAAACTCAAAGTCGGCTACATCATGGGAACCGGCGACGAAATCCCAACGGTTTTACGCGGTCTCGGAATCGATATCAACCTCATTTCGCCTCAGGAACTTGCTTCCGGCGATCTCACCCGTTATGACACTATCGTCGTCGGCATTCGGGCATATGACGTTCGGACCGACGTGCGCGAGGAAAACCGGCGGCTGCTGGACTACGCCGATCGTGGTGGAACTCTGATCGTGCAGTACAACCAGAGCACCGGAATCTTCAACGATGGCCGCTACACCCCGTATCCAGCCACCTTGAGCCGGGAGCGCGTCTCGGTGGAAGAACAGCCGGTGGAAATACTTGCTCCTCAGGACCGCATCTTCTCCTATCCCAACAAAATCACTGAAAAAGATTTCGATGGCTGGGTCCAGGAACGCGGAGTTTACTTCATGTCAGACTGGGACTCGCATTTCAAGCCGCTGCTGGCCTGCAATGATCCCGGCGAACCCACGCAGAAAGGCGGGTTGCTGCTGGCCCAGTACGGCAAAGGCATTTACATCTACACCGGATACGCTTTCTTTCGCCAGTTGCCCGCAGGAGTACCCGGTGCCGTGCGGCTCATGGTGAATTTATTGAGCGCAGGTCACTGAGGGAACAGGTTGCGATTAGTGCCCTTTGTATTTACAACTAGCTTTCAGAGTGGACCGTGTGGCACAACCGCCCTCGGCTGTGACCCGTTCTCGGGTCAGCATGCTGCCAATCCCCGACCAGACTGCAATCTACGAGTGGATGTCATCCTGAACCCGCGCACAACAAACAGTTTAGAAGTAATCATCCGCATTCGCGCGGGTGAAGGACCTGCTCCGCTGCAGCTTCGCGGAAGCCAGGCATGCCATATTTCGCATGGGTCGCGAGGACCGTCGCGAGAAAGAAACAATCTAAGCTGTAGTGGCACAGCTGCCCTCGGCTGTGACCCGTTCTCGGGTCAGCATGCTGCCAATTCCCAACCAGACTGCAATCTACGAGTGGATGTCATCCTGAACCCGCGCACAACAAACCGTTTAAAAATAATCCGCGGCATTCGCGCGGGTGAAGAACCTGCTCCGCTGCAGACTCGCGGAAGCCATCGGCTAGATTTCCTCGCCTCGATTCGGTCATTAAAAGATAACTGATGCCTCCTCTTCAACAAGAACTCGGCCCGCCTCACCTCTCCCGTGAGCTTGGCCTCCCTGAAGCTACCGCGCTCAATATGATCGATATGATCGGCGTGGGGCCGTTCATCACCATCCCGCTGATCATCCAGGCCATGCACGGTCCACAGGCAATGATTGGCTGGATCCTTGGAGCGCTGCTTGCCATTTGCGACGGCTTGGTATGGGCGGAACTGGGCGCATCCATGCCCCAGGCGGGCGGGTCGTACGAGTACCTGAAGCAGAGCTACGGCGCGCAGAAGCTCGGACGCATGATGTCATTTCTCTTCGTCTGGCAACTGCTGTTCAGCGCGCCTTTGTCAATCGCCTCCGGCTGCGTCGGCTTGAGCCGATACGCCGTTTATGTCTGGCCGGCGCTCGATCACGTCCTCGTGGACCGCACGATTCTGCTGTCGATACCCGGCTTGTCCGTTCTTGGGCAGCTTGAGTTCCGTGTCCTGATTACCAATGCCACGTTTGTGGCAATGGCGGTCTGCCTGCTCGCCTTGTTTCTGCTCTACCGCCGTATTGGCGTTGTTGGCCGGCTCGCGCGATATCTCTCTGCCGGAGTGATTGGTGCGATTCTCCTGGTGATTGTTGCCGGGCTCACCCACTTCAGCGCGGCGCGTGCATTCAGCTTCCCCGCGAATGCGTTCGGTGATGGAAGCTACGCGTTTTTCGCCGGGCTCGGCGGCGCCATGCTGATTGCCATCTATGATTACTGGGGCTACTACAACGTCTGCTTTCTTGGTGGCGAAATCAAACAGCCGGAGCGCAACATCCCCCGCGCCGTCATTTATTCCATTCTGCTGGTGGCCGTGCTGTACATCGTCATGAACATCAGCATTCTGGGCGTGGTTCCGTGGCAGGAGTTGGATAAAGCCGCCGCTTCAGAAACCCGCTTTTATATTGCCTCCATTGCTCTGCAGAGGTCGTTTGGCCACTGGGTGGCTACCTTCGGTACATTCCTCATCATGTGGACGGCTTTTGCATCGGTTTTTTCGCTGATGCTCGGCTACTCTCGCGTGCCTTACGCCGCGGCCGTGGACGGCAACTTCTTCCGCCGCTACTCGAAGCTTCATCCCCGCCAGTACTTCCCCAATCTCTCTTTGTTGACCCTGGGCTGCGTTGCCACACTGTTCTGTCTCTTCCGTCTGGCTGATCTCATCGCCGCACTGGTCATTATCCGTATCATGGTGCAATTTCTCCTGCAGATCCTCGGATTGCTTCTCCTGCGTTCCCGCCATCCGGATTTTCCCCGGCCATTCCGAATGTGGCTTTATCCCATTCCCGCCGTTTTGGCCATGGCCGGTTTCATTTACATCCTCATTATGCGTCCCGCCTTCATGAAGGAGATCCGTTACGCGCTGGTCATCATCTTGCTGGGAATTATCATCTATACCGTGCGGTCCTGGCGGCGTGGCGAATGGCCTTTTTCTGGCCGCCCTGCTCACGAGATTGCTGGAGCGCAAGTCCAATGATCTGTCATGACCGCAGTTGCTCCCCCGAGGCCCGCTCGCTCCATGGATGACACTGCCCAGGTTGCCGCGACTGCAACAAGCTCCTCGCCCTTCTCGCCCCTGGCGGAGCCACTCTTCCGCAGTCTGTGGGTGGCCGCCGTAATTTCCTACACCGGAAGCTGGATGCAGAACATCGCCACCGGCTGGCTGATGACGTCCCTCACCCGCTCGCCCATGTGGGTCTCTCTGGTGCAGGTTGCGCTCAGCCTTCCCGTACTGCTGATCGCCTTGCCTGCCGGCGCGCTCGCAGACATGGTGGACCGCCGCAAGTTCCTTCTCTTTACCCAGAGTTCCATGGTGGCCGCCGCGCTGATTCTGGGAATTCTCACGGTTACATCCACCTGCACTCCGGCTCTGCTGCTGTTCTTCACTTTTCTGCTCGGTGCCGGCGCATTCATGAACGAGCCTGCATGGCAGGCGCTCACTCCTGACCTGGTACCGGTTTCCAAATTGGGATCTGCTGTTGCCTTGAACTCCGCGGGATTCAATATTGCCCGCGCTGTTGGCCCTGCGCTCGGCGGCCTGGTGATTGCTACTGCAGGATCAGGGACCGCATTTCTTCTCAACGCTGTCTCTTTCTTTGGCGTCATCCTCTTTCTATATCGTTGGAAGCCGGCGGAGCGCCCGGCAGGACAGGTAACCACAACTTTTTCCGGCGCTTTGATCGTCGGCTTGCGCTATATCCGCCAGGAACGAAGAATTACCGCGGTATTGATCCGGACAGCCCTCTTCTCCCTGTTTGCCAGCGCATTCTGGGCTCTGCTGCCCTTGATTGCCAGCCGCTTCGGCGCCAGTGGCTATGGAGCCATGCTCGCGTTCTTCGGACTGGGAGCCCTTATAGGCGCAGTGCTACTGGCCCGCGTCCGGCGCAGGTTCTCTTTTGATGGTGTGGCCGTGATAGCAACTGTGATCTTTGCGCTTGCTTTGTTCGGCCTGGTGCGTACCAGCAGCCTGACATCATCTTCCATCTTTGCTGCCGCCGCTGGTCTGGCCTGGATCGGCATTCTGGCAACTCTCAATACCGTGGCGCAGATTGTCTGCCCCTCGTGGATTCGTGCTCGCGTCATTTCCATGTACGTTTTGGTATTGCAGGGCGGACTTGCAGTTGGCAGTTTTTTCTGGGGCGTGATGGCATCGCGCAGCAGTGTTCGCATCACCCTCACCACGGCAGCCGCAGCGCTGATATGCGGGCTTGCAGCTGCGCCGTGGTGCCGTTTGCAGGCGGAAATCCACTAAGCCGCGCGCAAGCCGCTGAAGCGGGATGCGTGCGCGCGATTTGCGGTCATGACTATTCAACGTGATATCGTGATTGCGCCACAAACAATGGTTAACGACGACAAGGAAGAGAGATTTCTTATGAAATACGTGAAACTGTTCTGCTTGTTGCTGATTGCGGCTCTTTCCACAGGAATGCAGGCCCAGACGGGTGGAAGCCAGCCGGCTCAACCCCAGGCTGCCTCGCCGGCCCAACCCCAGGCGGCAAAACCGGCGCCAAGCATCGCCTCTTCCGTGGACCGCGAAGTAACCATCCTCGAAAGAGAGTTTGTTTCCGTTGCTGAAGCCATGCCGGAAGACAAGTTCAATTTCACTCCTGAAGGGATGAACATTCAGGGCAGCGATTACAAAAAAGTACGGACTTTCGCCGAGCAGGTGAAGCACGTCGCCACCGCCAACTACGGACTTTGGGCGGCGGTCACCGGGGAAAAGCCGCCCTACGACGTTTCCGACGACGAAAAAGGTCCGGACTCGGTCAAGACCAGGGCTGAAATCATCAAGTTCCTCAAAGACTCGTTTGCTGCCGGACATCGTGCGGCACAGTCTCTGACTCCCGAGAACTCCTCCGAAACAGTAACTACATTTTTCGGCCCGACGCCAAAGATTTTTGCAGCCACGTTTGCCGTGGCCCATGCTTTTGACCACTACGGCCAGATGGTGGAATACCTCCGCATGAACGGAATCGTCCCTCCACCCAGCCGGCCGCAACCCAAAAAATAACGGAATAACCCGCGTCACGCGGATCAACTTGATTGCGATGTACAGATTGAGGAGACACACGAGATGAAGCATGTAAGGATTTTTCTGCTGATGGTGGCACTCACATTCGCTGTTGGGGCATTTGCACAAGCTGGCGCACCGGCCAAGTCGGCCTCGCCCGCGCCGCAGGCCCAGACCGCGCCCGAACAGGCAAGCATCGCTTCCGTGGTAGACAGCCAGATCAGCCAATATGAAAAGAACGTGGTGGGTGTGGCGGAAGCCATGCCGGACGATAAATACAATTTCACCCCTAGCAGCCTGAAAATACCCGGCGCAGCTTATGACAACGTGCGCACCTTTGCCGAACTGGTGAAGCACACCGCTACAGCCAACTACCGCTTCTGGACCACCCTTACCGGGGACAAAATGCCCGCCAACATCAAAGGACCGAACGGGCCGGACGAACTCAAGACCAAGGCAGAGATCGTCAAATTCCTGAAAGACTCCTTTGAAGTCGGGCATCGCGCCGCGAAAACCATCACGGCGCAGAACACGCTGGAAGAACTCCCGTTCTTCCGCGGTACGCAGCCTCGCCTGTACATCGCTACCGCAACGGTGATTCACGCGGCTGATGAGTACGGCCAGATGGTGGAATACCTGCGCATGAACGGCATTGTGCCTCCGGCAAGCAGAGGAAGAATGTAGCTTTGTGCTTTTTCTTCAAATCCCGAGCGTAGCGAGGGATCCCTATAATGGCCAGACAGCCAGCAGGCCGGTATTTTCCGTGTTCTGCTGGCTGTTAGCGTTTCAGGCGAACTCTCGGCTGAATCCGGTCTTGATTTTCTGAAGGTACGGCAAAGAGATCCCGGCAGAGCAGATTCCTCGCTACGCCTCGGAATGGCGCAGCTCGTGCATTCTATGTACTTCTCGATGGAAGATTGTTGATGATCTCTTCCGGCTCGGGCCTCTTCCGCCAATCTACATCCACTCGCGCGTACGAAATTACTCCGTTGGGCTGCACAATATAAGTAGCCGCCAGCGGCAGCTGCCAGCTCTGATCACCGTTGTACCCCGGCAGCTTTGTCATGATGGCTTCATACATCTGTTGCAATTCGGGTGAGAGCCGCCAGACCAGGCCGAATTTACTTGCGACTGCGTTGCCGGGATCGCTTAGCACTGGAAAGCGCACCTTGTGCATGTCGCGCGTCATGTAGGAGTGCTTCTGGGTCTGCGGCGAGATGGTCACCAGAGATGCTCCTGCGGCTGCGATTCTTGAGTGAACTCGCTGAAGCGCCGCAAGCTGCGTATTGCAGTATGCGCACCAGCGCCCGCGATAGAAGACGATGACGAGCGGGCCAGTGCGCAGCAAATTCTCAGAGAGCCACAACATCCCATCTCCATCGTGCAGCTCAAAAACTGGCGCCCTGTCAGCTGCCTTTAGAGCATTCTCTCCGATTCTGGAATTGGTCAGGCGCTCGATTTCCCGATCGATAACCTGAAGCCGCTCAACTGGAACCAGTGCATGCAGTTTGGTCGTGAGCTCTTCGAGTTTTTGAGAGAGAAACATGTCTGCAATTAGGAAGGCTATTTCTGCAATCCCGAGCGCAGCGAGGGAACCCTATGGCCACCAAGCTCTTAACCCAAATTTGTCGTCGAAGTCCTCTGTGTGAGCGGGAGAAGATAGCGATCCCTCGCTCTGCTCGGGATCTCACAAAAAAACATTACATTCCCGGGAACTTCATTCCCGCCAGCTTGCGTCCGAAGCTCGCCTTGCCCATGTCCTTGAACATCTTGCGCATCTGGGCATACTGCCGCAGAAGCTGGTTCACTTCCTGCACGCTGGTTCCCGATCCCCGGGCAATTCGCTTGCGGCGGCTGCCGTTGATCACTTCATGATGCAGACGCTCGTGCTGCGTCATGGAATTGATGATTGCCTCAACGCGCGTGAGCTGCTTGTCATCCACCTGGTCTGCCGCTTTCTGCATGTTGGCGAAGGGACCGATGCTCGGCAGCATCTTGATCACGCTCTGCAGTGAGCCCAGTTTTTTCACCTGGCGAAGCTGGTCGCGGAAATCTTCCAGAGAAAAGCCATCACCGCCCAGGGCTTTCTTGGCGAACTCCTCCGCCTTCTTCTGGTCAATCTTTTCCTGGGCCCGTTCCACCAGGGTCATGATGTCGCCCATGCCCAGAATCCGCCCTACGATGCGGTCCGGGTGGAAGGGTTCGATGGCGTCGTATTTTTCACCCACGCCGATAAACTTGATCGGTTGTCCTGTGACCTGGCGGATCGAGAGCGCCGCGCCGCCGCGGGCGTCGCCGTCCATCTTGGTCAGCACCACGCCTGTGATGGAAAGCTTTTTGTGGAATTCTTCCGCTGAGCGCACCGCATCCTGTCCCGTCATGGCGTCGGCGACGAACAGAATCTCCTGCGGGTTGAGCATCTTCTTGAGTGACTGCATCTCCGCCATCAGCTCGTCATCAATATGCAGGCGGCCTGCCGTATCAACGATCAGGAAATTGCATCCGGAGTTGATGGCTTCTTTCCGCGCTTCTTTGGCCAGACGCTCAACCGTGGCCGTGTCCGCATTCTCGACCTTGCCTTCGTATAAGTTTGCTTTGATTGCATCGGCCACAACTTTCAACTGCTGGCGCGCCGCCGGACGATAAACGTCCACTGAAACCAGCATTGGGCGATGCCCGCCCTTTTTGAGCCACGAGGCCAGTTTGCCCGATGTGGTCGTCTTACCTGAACCCTGCAGTCCGGCCATCAGAATGACGGTGGGCGGTTGAGAAGCAAACTTGAGCTTGGCCGTGTCCTTGCCCAGGATTTCCACTAGCTCATCGTGGACCACCTTTACTACCTGCTGGGCAGGCGAGAGCGCAGTCATGACTTCCTGACCAACCGCCCTTTCCTGCACGTGATCGACAAAATCTTTGACTACCTTGAAGTTGACGTCCGCTTCCAGCAGCGCCATGCGGATCTCTTTCATGGCTTCCTGGATGTTTTCCGGCGTCAGCGTTCCCTGACCCCGCAGGTTCTTGAATGCGCGTTGTAATTTTTCCTGGAGATTTTCAAACATTTTGCGAAGTTCTCTCGCGCCAGCGTTTCGCGGCGGCCAATTGCTCTGCTTCCATTTTACCAGCCTCTCCTGTGAGCTCCTGCACGCCCAGATAGCTCAGGAATGCGCGCGTCAATTCCGCTTTGAGCGCCTGGTCATCGTCCACGGGAAGCAGGTGTTTCCATGCGCTCAGGTCCTGGTGCGCCACAATCATTTCAAAGGCCGTGCTGGTTACCATCATCAAGCCCAATGCAACCGCCCTTCTCGGTTCAGGGTGGTGGATGCGCTCTGCGTGAGTGAGGAACAGGTTGATCAGCTGCTCAGATGTCTGGATCTCCAGCCGTGACGCTTTTCTGCCAAAAGGAGTCCGCCCGCGCCCGCGCACAAACTGTCGAATGGCCCCCAGCAAAGGCGCTTTTGCCCGGTAGCTGACCACGATGCTGTTGATGATCTGCTCTGTGAACACGCGCAGGGGAATTTCACGCGCAATCTCAGGCGTGGTTGCGCGCAGAACCTCGTCCTGACGTTCCAGCAATCCCAGAATCGCTGTCTCCAGCAAAGCTTCCTTGTCATGGAAGCGGCGGTACACGGACCCAGGCGTAAGCCCTGCATGGTCGGCGATGCGGGGGAGGGTGGCGCCTTCCACTCCGTGTTGGCCCAGCACCTCAATGGCTGCCCGCAAGAGTTTCTGCAGTGACTCGCGGCTTCGTTCCTGTTGCGGCTCCAGAGGGTTCTTTTTCTTTGTCTTAGTTCGCTTCTCCGGCATAACGCAAAAATTGTACTTGACAGAGGACAAAATGTAAATGTAAATTCACGTTTACATTATTCGAGGGCTAACTCTTCAGGAGGGAATATGGACAGCAACAATCCTTCAAAACCCGCAATCCGCTTCGGCGGTTTTGTCTGGCTGTGGAATGTGCCTCGCCGGTCCGGTGAGTCAACCCGCCAGCGATTCTTTTCAATCTATGAAGACTTGCGGCAAGCCTTGCAGCAGCACAGCTCAGGATCAAACATTCCTGAACGTAAGTGGAACATGGTCCGCATCTCCTTGCCCGGCAAAAAATTTCTCGGTCTCGTGCGCCGCTGATTTGTGCGATTGCTGGCTTAGGCGTCTTTTTTAAATTCTGGAAAGAAACTCCATATGGCCTCTCCAGTCACCCTCGACTCCACACAGCCTTCGCGGCCGGCGCATCCGTTGCGTGATCCGCAATTCCGCATGCTGTGGGTTGGCTCCGCTATTTCCCTGCTGGGAGATCAGTTCTATCTCGTGGCGCTGCCGTGGGTCATTCTGCAGCTCACCGGTTCAGCGCTGGCCATGGGAACCATCATGATGCTCGCCGCCGTCCCGCGCGCCGTCCTCATGCTGTTCGGAGGCGTGGTAAGTGACCGGTTCTCTCCTCGGCGAATTCTCATCAGTACTTCCTGCGCGCGAACTGTGTTCGTGGCTGCCATTTCAGTACTGGTATGGTTTCACGTCCTGGCCATCTGGCATCTCTACCTGCTGGCTTTCGCCTTTGGCACTGCCGACGCTTTTGCCACTCCCGCTGCCTCCACGTATCTGCCCTTTCTGGTAAAAAAGGACCAGCTCGTGGCGGCAAACTCTCTTCTCCAAAGCACGGCTCAGTTCACGACAATCAGCGCGCCTGCTCCCGCCGGTCTGGTGATAGAGGCCTTCGGCGCTGCATGGGCGTTCATGGCCGATGCATTCAGTTTTCTCGCCATCATCGCAGCATTGTGGAAGCTGCCCGATCCGCCTGCGCAAGCGCTCGCAGGCAGACGGCCTAACATGTGGCGATCCATCATGGAAGGATTTCTCCACGTCTATAAGGACGTCCCGTTGCGCTCGCTCACTCTTCTGGTGGCTGTCATGAATTTCTGCATTTCCGGCCCCATGAATGTGGGGCTCGCCTACCTCACAAAACAGAAGTTCGGCTCTCCTGCCGCGTTTGGACTCGCGGTCTCAGCACTGGCCGCTGGAGGATTACTGGGTTCGCTTTTGGCCGGCATCTGGAAACCCCGACGCCGCGGTGTACTGATGCTCTCAGTTTGCGTGGTCCTTGCTTTCTGCATTGGCTCGATTGGCTTGGTGCGCGTGCTGTGGACGCTCGCTGGTGTGTTGCTGCTGATGGGTATGTCGGCGGCCGTCGCGAACATTCACATTATTTCCTGGATCCAGCAGCGGATTGAGCCTGCCATCATGGGCCGCGTGATGAGCGTTCTGATGTTCTTCTCTCTGGGTCTCATGCCTTTGTCGCTGGCCATCACCGGCTTCGCGCTGCAGTGGAGCCTCGTAGGGACTTTCCTGATCGCAGGGAGTGCACTATTCCTGGTAACCATCACCGGAGCTCTGCAGCCATCAGTTCGCCAAATTGAGTAGCTCTCCTGGGAAAATGCACCAGAGCAGATCAAGGACTATACTGAGGGCGGGAGCGGCCTATGAACGATCCTCTCCATACCGCTA
>DASUBD010000283.1:0-5226 GCA_035763445.1 Candidatus Angelobacter sp. | reverse complement strand
ACCTCCAATAAACATGATTTCTTGACTCATGCCGACGCGTTTGAGCAAGGCACCCGCGCGGTCGGCCAGCGATTCGTGGATGCCGCGCAGTATGTCGTCCACAGGAATTCCAGAACTCACATGATTGATGATTTCGCTCTCCGCCAGCACGGCGCACACGCTGCTGATGGACTGGGCGTGAGCTGCCTTCGCGGACAAATCACCCACCGTTTCCAGGGGGATCTCCAGGTACTTTGCGGCCCGTGCGATGAACGTTCCCGAGCCGGCGGCGCACTTGTCATTGCTCTTGAACTCGCGAACTTTGCCTTTGTCGGTCACGGAGATAGCACGGGTGCACTGGCTGCCTATGTCAAGGACGGCGCCGGCCTGGGGGTGGAGGAAGAAAACTCCACGCGCGGCGCTGGTAATCTCGGTAATGGCAATATCGCGAAAAGCCAGGTTGTAGCGCCCGAAGCCCGTCGCCGCGATGTAGGCTACATCGGCGCGATCCGCTCTGGCGTTGGCCAGAGCATCAGACAATGCATTGCTCGCTGCATCGTCCACATTGATCCCACTGCGCGACTTGCCCTTCCCCAGAATGCTCATTTCGCCGGAGAAATCCTGCGAGAGCAACAATGCCTTGGTGACCCCGGTTCCGCAATCAATCCCCGCTACTAACGGCATGGGTGTCCCTCCAGACTCCGGCTTCAAAGCTTTGGCCGAGTTTTTCCAGCGCAAAAAGCGCCGCGCCCACCGCGCCCATGAAATGAGCGTCAGGGCTGATCTGCAACGGGCGGCCCAGGACCTCTTCCAGCGCCCGCACCATGCCTACGTTGCGGGCCACGCCGCCAGTCATGGTGATTTCGGGTTCAATGGCCACGCGCCGAGCCAGTGAAAGCGTGCGCTTGGCGATCGCCAGATGCACACCGCCGAGAATATCTTCCCCACGTTTGCCTTGCGCAAGATAGGAAAGGATGTCCGACTCGACAAACACCGTGCAGACGGTCGCGATTTTTACCGGTCGTTTGGCTTGCAGCGAGACCTGCCCGATTTCATCCAGGCTGAGCCCCATCACATCCGCAGCATTGGCCAGGAAACGTCCGGTGCCGGCGGCACACTTGTCATTCATCACAAAATCCCGTACTTCGCCGCTGGGGCCCACGCTGATCGCCTTGGCATCTTGTCCGCCCATATCGATGACGGTGCGCGTGCCCGGACAGAGAAAGTGTGCACCCTTGGCGTGGCAGCTGATTTCCGTCATTTGCGCGTTGCCGAAAGAAATCTTGTATCGGCCGTAACCGGTGCCCACCACAAAGCCGACGTCACTCGCGGAAATCCCCGCTGCCTTGCAGCATTGTTCAAAGGCATTCTCGGCCGCCCTGCGAACGTTGGCGCCGGTATCAGTAAGCGCGCGGGCAAGGACGGCAGGCCTGGGGCCACCGTTCTCCTTGAGCAGAATGGCTTTGGTCTGGGTGGAACCAACATCGACTCCGGCTGCGATCCTCATACATGTACCCTCTGCGCTGCATGGCTGCCCGTCTGCTTGGCGTGCTCCAGCGACTCGAAAAACGCATCGATGCGGTTCTTGATCTGCGCTTCAGAAAAGTAACGCGGATCTTCCAGGTCGGATTCGATGTACAAGGTGGGAATACCGAGCTGTTTAGTGAAGTAGTCGCGCATGTCGCCCTGTCCGGCGGAAAACAGCCGGCAGCTCTTAACGAAGTGGACGATGATGCCGTCCGCTTTCCACTCTTTTACGTAGCGGTGGATTTGCTCATATCGCTGGAGGTAATTCCGGTTGGTGACGTTGTGGGCCAGCATATGCATGGCCACGGACTCAAACGGGCGCTCAGGATCATGCCGGAAGCCAAACTCCCACAGCCCGCCGACCGTCGAATACGTGGAAGCCACCGCGCATGCCTTCCACTTGGCGAACATGTCGCGGAAGGTGCGAAAGTGCGGATAAGGTGGAGGCCCCTCAAATACCAGACGGAATTTTTCTTGATCGTAAATGCCCTGGTTCAAATCGCATTTCTGTTGGAACTCCGCTAAAGCAGCCTGGAAGAACTCCAGCCCTTCGCGTTTGGCGCGATATACGTAGAGCGGCCCCATGAGGGTGATGGCGTCAAAGTAGGCGTCGAACGGCGAGGGCACGTGCTGCGACAGATGTTTGATTTGCGACCAGACCTCTTCGGTCTGGCGCGACCAGTCCACTGCCTGCTGAAAGCGCGTGTAGTCGAATGTCCGCCCGGTGAGCCGCTCCAGCAACGCCACCACTTCATGGAGTTGCCGGACAACGTAGTCAATATCTGCCTGACTGGGCTGGTCGCCGCGCAAGAACGGCACGTCCAGCATGTAAAGCGGGGCTCCGGTAAGAGCGGCCACGTGCTCAAACCATTTGGCATACGTATTGCACCCGACAAAGTTGCACAACACCAGCGTGGGTTTGGGTATTTTCCCACCGGTGGGCGTAATGCCCTTCACATAACAGCCGATATCCGCCTTGACATAGGCGCAGTTGTCAGGGGCATAGCCCATGTCCTCCGCAGCCAGAATGGGCTCCAGCGATTGGTGACGGATCGCCAGTTGCAGGGCGTTGATCTCGGGATAAATGGGAACGGCGCCAAAACCTTCCAGCAACTCCACGCAGTTGCCGGAGATCATCATGGAGACGGTGGGTGGGTCGCCCATCTGGGCCGCCCGGTCAAGCCGCGCGTACCAGTCAAGCATCAATTCTTTTTGGCACTGGTGAATGCCGCTTCGATACTCAGTTACAGGAACGTTGGCCATCCCGTCTCCTTCCGTTAGTCGAAAATCAGTGACTCCACGAAGGTTTCCACCTCCGTACGGAGGCGGTCGAAAGTAAACAATTTCTCTTCAAACTCCAGCAGCAGATGGGGAAGGCCCATCTCTTCAATCTTTTTCTTGAAGAGCACGTAATCGAAGTAGGCCGGCTCGCAGAACTTGGCTATAAGCATGATCACGGCCTCGGCTCGGGTGCTCCGGATCTTGTTTGCCAGTCCTTCCCATCGGGGTTTCGCGAAATCATGGCGCACGGACGAATACACCGCGTCGCGAACGTAGCTCTCAGCCAGAGCGCGAACGGGATCTCCAGCAGTGGAGACATCGCCTTCAAACCAGCGCTGAGCGAGGGAAAAGTCGTCCTCCACAATGTCGCACCCTGCGGCCTCAATCATGCGAATGACTTCCAGAGGCGGCTGTTCGCAAAACGAACCTTCCACCACCACCCGAATGGAATCGCGGCGTTTACCTGGGCGGTCTTTCAGCAGACTGAGCGAGTTCTCCAGAATTGCAATGTGCTCTTCCACAGGCAGGAAATTTCCGGCCCGCGTGAGCAGGTAGGACTCCCATGCGCGCAGCAAGTGCGGGCTCCCGGCGCGCAGTTGGTAGAGTTCCCGTACCAGCCTGCGCTGCAGGTTGTAGAGCTCAATGCTGGCACGAACCGCATCATCGCTGATTCGCGTTCCACCCAGATGCTCAAGTTCGGTCATGATGCGGCGATACTCTTGTTCCAGGAAGTCCACACATGCCGGCGAAGCGGAGTTATGAGGCAAGTGAAGGAAATCCACGTAAACCTGGGGAGCATTGCGCTTCATCACGAAGCAGAGATTGCGCGCGGAATCGCAGATGGAGGAAAAGAGCAGACCGTCGAACGGCTCCAGGTGTCCGGTCATGCCCATCTCCATGGTGGTCTTCACGATGGAGCAGATGAAGGACCCGAAGCGCGAGTCCGCATGTTGAATATCTAGCCGGTCGCCGGCGCCGGCCAGTCCCACCGGAAGCATAGCAGCGGCATGGATGATCTCCACGGGAGCATAAACGGGAAAGAACGCGACGGCCTTGCTGCCGGGATGCTGTTCCTTCCACGCTCGGACCGAGGGGAAGGAGAGATCCTGGAGTAGGTCCGATAAGCGATCGAACGTTCGTTCTAGTTCCATGGGAAATATTTTCATCGTCGCAGGGCCGTTGAATCTGTGATGTGGGTCACGGTCCTCTGTGAGGGGACTGGGAGGCGAGCCCGTCCTGCACACCAATTCATTGTTTGTTGCCGGTCAAAAATCGACGCAGCTTTTTGGCTTTCCTGCAATCGCAGCAGGCTGACAGCGGCATGCAGGAGAAAGGGCATGATGTAAGCCGGCGGACAATTCAAGATCGCGACGCCGATTTTCAACTCTTATCTCTGCTGGGTACAAATGTCAGAGTCCATTGCGTTTTGTGACGGGCCTCACATTGCCGTGTGACGGCAAGCACAGGCACAACCTCGAAGGCAGATGAAAATCCCGCACATAGGCTGGAGCGCCAGTAAAACACCTGGCTGCGGAAAGGATTGGATTCGTCGAGGGCCGTCGCTCAAAAGATCAGGATGGCTCTTTCGGCTGGGAACCATGAAGAACTTCGAGGATTTCGGACATCTCTTCCGCCTGGCTGCTGTCTTCGTCGTCGGCTTTATCGTTTTCGTCGTGCTCCGTGGCATCCTGGTTCCACGTAGCTTCGGACAGTTCGGACACTACCGAGGTGACGCAATCCATGAGATAGCGGAAAAACCGGTCGTCTACGCCGGACACGAGACCTGCGAGAGCTGTCACGCTGATGTACTGGAGACAAAAAGCACAGGAAAGCACGTTCACGTAGCCTGCGAAAGCTGCCACGGAGCCCTGGCGGCCCATGCTGATGATCCAGGCTCGGTGCTGCCGGAAAAGCTGGACACCGCCGTTCTCTGCGTTCGTTGTCATGAAGCCAACAGCGCTAAACCCACGTGGTTCCCTCAGGTGGTTTCCGCAGAGCATTCCGCGGGGCTCGCCTGCAACACCTGCCACCAGCCGCACAGCCCCACTTTGCAGCCCGGAGCAAAGAGTTCGGCAGTCCAGGACGCGGCGCGCAAAAACTCGGGCGGCGTGAACCCCGGAGGCAAGAAATGAACCTGACCAGGCGTCATTTTCTGATCCTGTTGCCGGCGGCTGCGCTGGCTTATGAACACATGCTGGCGGGAACGCCGGAGGCTGCCCCGAACTACAACACGGCTGACCACTGGTGGGGCATGCTGGTGGACATTGAAAAGTGCATCGGCTGCGGCAGCTGCGTCCGGGCCTGCCAGAAGGAGAACAATGTTCCCGACGGCTATTACCGGACCTGGATCGAACGCTACCGCATCACCGAGACCATGGGCGTCGAGACGCTTCAGGTGGATTCGCCCGACGGCGGGAAGAATGGATTCCCACCGAGCGA
>DASUBD010000282.1:0-5109 GCA_035763445.1 Candidatus Angelobacter sp. | reverse complement strand
CCTCCATCATTACCGAAAATATCTTTGAAAATCGTTTCATGCATGCGCAGGAACTGGTTCGCATGGGCGCAAACATCAAAGTGGAGGGCAGCCGTGCCATTGTTCGAGGCCATACGCCTCTGAGCGGAGCGGCTGTGCAGTGTTCTGACCTGCGCGCTTCAGCTTCCCTTGTGATCGCTGCCCTGGTAGCGGAGGGCGAGACCATCCTGGATCGCGTCTACCACATCGACCGTGGCTATGAACGAATTGAAGAGAAGTTGCGTGGAGCTAATGGCCAGATCCGGCGCATCGGAGAGATGCTGCCTAAGCGCGCTCAGGTTCCTGCAGGCGTAGCTTAGCTCCTCCACTTCGCACATGGAAGATAATCAGCAGAGTAGCTGAGCCTTAATTCATCTCAAACCTTGACGCTGTCTTCACTGGCGCTGGGCCTTTGCGTCTCTAACGGCCTTTGCGATACAAAGATTCCTTATGAAAATAGGAAAGAAACTATTCAAACTGGCGGACGACTTCCGCGTGAGCCATGGAAAATCATTTCGCCTGAAGGATTTTGACCCTGCGGACACGCGCGGCCTCCATTTGAAAGAACAGGCTGATGAACTCCTGCAACAAAGTGTTCAGCGCATGCAGGAAATGCAGGACCGTCTCTACGCCCAGGACCAGTGGTCCCTTCTGCTGATCTTCCAGGCCATGGATGCCGCTGGCAAGGATGGCGTAATCAAGCACGTAATGTCCGGCGTCAATCCTCAGGGATGCCAGGTTTCAAGTTTCAAACAGCCAACCCAAGCTGAAATTGACCATGATTTTCTCTGGCGAACAACGCTGCGCCTGCCGGCCCGTGGAGATATAGGCGTCTTTAACCGCTCTTATTACGAGGAAGTCCTGGTCGTACGTGTGCATCCTGAGTTCCTGGTGAAGCAGCGTTTGCCTGAAAAGCTGAATGGGAAAAAGATCTGGAAAGAACGCTTTGAGGACATTCGCAATTTTGAGCAGCACCTTGCCAGAAACGGCACTGTCATACGCAAGTTCTTTCTCAACGTTTCGCAAGAAGAGCAACGCCGGCGGTTTCTGGCTCGCCTCGGTGACCCGGACAAGAACTGGAAGTTCTCTGAAGCAGATGTTCATGAGCGCAAATACTGGGACAACTACATGGAAGCCTATGAAGACATGATCCAGCACACAGCCTCGCCCGATGCTCCATGGTACGTGGTGCCGGCAGATCACAAGTGGTTCATGCACATCATGGTGAGCGCAGTGATGATTGCTACTCTGGAGAGCCTGGATCTCGCATATCCCAAGGTAGATAAGACACGTCTGCAGGAACTGCAGAGGACCAGAAAATCTTTGGAAGCTGAATAATCTATTCGGCGTCTTGAATCAGGAAAGAGGAACGTGTGATGCGACGCCGGTAATTTGAGGCCTGCTGATCATCGTTTTATCCTTCCTCGCTGGAGCGTTTCAGCATGAGCGAAGACAACAATAAGACAATCACTATAACCGCAGCAAGTCCATAGAAAACATCGGCCATTGAAGCTAGTTTTCCCTCAGGTGAGTATTTTTGCTTTCAGGAAACTAGCGATTCTAGCATCTGAGTAGTTGATCTGTGAGTAAAGTAAAGTTAAAACTAAGCTCAATTTCTGCAAATCGTGCCGCCAAAGATTACAAATTTCTTAGTTTAACGTTCGTATTATCCTTAATCGCTTAATCAAACCACCTATGAGTTGATTTTCATTTCTGCGGCCAGGCTTGTGCTTGGTTGAACTCCTGAAAGAGTCTGCCAACCGCGGCGTGAAAGATCCCAAAAGATCAAGTAGCCGGATAACGCTGCGCATGCCAGCAGCAACATGCCGGCGATCCAGGCGCCAAAGATCATTTTGCCGATGCCGAACAGCGTGCCATAAACCATCACACAGCCCATCACCCAATCGAACGCGTTATTACCCAGGTCGCGCACTTGCGCCATATCAGGAGCCAGAGCAGCAACTCTTTTCCAGCCGTAAATCGTCGGATGAACACGGCGGTAAAAGCTCAGCAGCTTCTCGTCGGGCTCGGCAGGCGTCATAAAAGTGGCAATAACCCAGGCCAGAGTCGTGCACCCAGCTGTGATGAGCGATGTCTTGGCAAAGACCACCGCATCATTTCCGCTGAAGGTCATGCGATGAAGCAGCACGGTTACCAGAGCTGCCACAGTCATGGCGACAATCTCGCTCCAGGCGTTGATCCGCCACCAGTACCACCGCAGGATATAAACGGCGCCTGTACCGATGCCCAGTTCCAGCACAATTTGCCAGCCCTGTCCGATGGAAGTTAGTTGGCTGGCTACGTAGCCGCTGACCAGTACCAGAACGATTGTGAAAAACCTTCCAATCGCCACGTAATGACGTTCGCTGCGGTCCCGGGCCAGAAACCGCCGGTAAAGATCGTTCACAAGGTATGACACGCCCCAGTTCAACTGCGTCCCCAGAGTAGACATGAAAGCGGCAAGAAAAGCCGCGATCATCACACCGCGCAATGCCGGCGGCAGATAGTCACGCAATACCATCACATAGCCCTGCTGCGGATTGGCAGCGAAGGCTGCGTTGGGATGGAGGCCACCTGCAGGCGAGTACACTGCCAACGCCACCAGGCCGGTGATGATCCAGGGCCACGGACGCAAAGCGTAATGGGCAATGTTGAACCACAGGGTGGCGCCAAGAGAGTTTTTCTCATCGCGAGCGCAGAACATGCGTTGCGCAACGTAGCCGCCGCCTCCCGGTTCCGCTCCCGGGTACCACGCGGACCACCATTGCACACCAAGATAGGTCAGGAAAGTGAGCAGAGGTAATGTCCAGAGAGCTCCGGAAGACAATCCCTGATGGAAGTCTGGCAGAAAAGCCAGAGGATTGCTCGTCTGCTGGCCTGATGCGTGCGCGGCCTGCTCCACCACCTGCAGGCGCAGTCTCAGTGCCTGCATGCCGCCAATCTTCATGACAGCCACCCAGGCCAGCACAATCACCATTCCCATCTTCAGGATGAATTGGAACAGGTCCGTTACCAGCACGCCCCACAGCCCGCCAATGGAGGTATAGATCCCGGTGAACGGAATCAGGATCAGAACGCAGATCAGAAGCGCCGTGTGCTCCGGCTTGCCCAGCGTGTAGCTCAGCAGAACTTGCCCGCCGAGAGCAAGTTGCAGGACCTTCCCCTCTCTTATCATCGGGCCAAGCAGCACAGAAATAATACTGATCATGGCATTGGTCACCCATCCCAGGATCAGGCAATTCATGATCAGGCCCAGATAAATGGCCTTGAACCCTCTCAGAAAGGCTGCTGGTTTCCCGCTGTACCGGATCTCCGTCAACTCCACATCGGTCAGGATTTCAGACCGACGCCAATATCGGGCAAAGAAGAAGACGGTGAGCATGCCGCCCAGGCATGCGCTCCACCATATCCAATTCCCCGCGATGCCCTGTGTGGCTATAACTCCGCTCACAAACAGAGGAGTGTCGGCAGCAAACGTAGTTGCCACCATGGAAGTGCCGGCCAGCCACCAGGACACAGTTCTGCCGGAGATAAAAAATTCCTCGGTGTTGCCACCAGCGCGGCGGCGATAGTACATGCCGATTGCAAGGTTGATCAGCAGGTACCCCGCGATCACCAGCCAGTCTGTCCAGGTCAGGGGCAAGTCGCCCTCCGTGCTAGCTCAAGATTTTTGATAGGACGATGCGCAAGTCTAACAAATTCAAGGCGCGCCAGAACTCCGGGAAAATGCTTACGCGCTTCAAGCGGCAACACCCAACAGTTCTACTCCAGCCGGTGGTTGGCGGTTTCCAGCCTTGTACTCTGGGTTGCGTACATAATGTGCTTCAAGGGAAGAACGCGAGCAAGATGATGGATTCTGTAAATCTCATCCGGTGAGATTCTCTGCGGGATGATCACTTCAAAGCCTTGGGGCCGCTTCTCGCGCAGAAACCATTCCATCGCCTGCTTTGCCGCGACCCGCTCGTGGCAACCACGGTAATGTCCGGCCCATACCGGCTCGGACTCAGGCAAGCGGAAGTAGATTGCTGCCGCACGCAGGTGGCCTCGGCCTTTCAACTCGCGCAGCCACTGATGTGAAACGTGAAAGCTGCGGGCCGCGGGCATGGCAAAGATTCCGGCAGGATGGTCGTCCTGCCCTCGCATGCGGGTGATTCCCTGGCGCACAATTGTGTCAACATTCCGTTCCGATGTGAGGTGGACGAAGATCACCATTACTAGCTTGGATGCTCGCTGACGCCGTCCACCGCGAACAACCGAGTTGAGAAAAGTCTGTCTCGCAACTCAGGAAGCAGATTCGCTTAGTCAATTTCCTGCAAGGTTTTGATATGTGCTTCCATGGCACGGGAGTACTCGCGTTCTGCCTGGAGCTCAGCCTGCAGCTTTTTGACCAGCCCTTCAAGCCTCAAAACTTCCACCTTGAGCTTGGTAGTGTTGACACCGTTTGTGTTGCTCTGGTGCGTTACGCCGCTTCCAGGGCTGCCGTTCCCAGGCTTGGGAGCAGACATAACCTGAGGAATTGGAGGAGCAAAGACCTGAGCAGGTTCTGTAACCAGCTCAGGCACGGGCTCTGGCGCAGTCCAGGATACCGGTGCCGGAATTGGGGTTGGTACCGGCTTCACCGGAGTGGGATTACTGCCGGAAGAGAAGATCGCACTCAGGGCGGCGGCTGCGTTGACCGCTGCCGCGGGCGTTGGAGCCGGTGTCGCATTGGTGTTTAAGAGATGCCGCACTCGCGCGATAAGGTCCTGGGGCTGGAACGGTTTGCGCAGCAACTCGTCAGCCTTCACAGCGAAAGCGCGTTCTGCCACGGCACGATTCACCACGCCCGACATGAGGATAACCGGTGTTTTTGACAACTCAGGATGGTTCTTGATGAACTGGCACACCTCGTACCCATCTTTTTCCGGCATAATGACGTCCGTAATTACCACGTCAGGCCGCGCCTTCTCGATTTCATCCAAAGCCATGGCCGCATCATGCGAGGCGAGCACTTCCATGTTCTCGCGTCGAAACGCAATCTTGATTACCTCGCGCATGGTGGCGCTATCATCAATAAAGTAGATGGTAGGCACGCCTGTCATCAAAAACCTC
>DASUBD010000281.1:0-3354 GCA_035763445.1 Candidatus Angelobacter sp. | reverse complement strand
TTGAAATTGCACAGTGTTGATGCCGGGGTTTGGTGATGTCAGCCCGGCGTTGGAAATGTGCTGAAACTGGACGTTGGCCATGATGGCCCGGCGATCATTGTTAAAGAATTGAAATCCCAGCGTGCCATGCGTGAGGAAGTTAACATGCGATGTGTTGACCGGTACCACGTGGTTGGTAAACAGCACCCCTCCACCGAGTTCAAGAAAGGGAACCACGCGCCGGGAGTGGGTGAAATTCCATTTGAGGTTGAGCGGGTTGAAACCTTCACCAATCGCATTTTGTGCGGGAGAGGGTTGCCAGAGATAGTAAAAAGGAATCAGATCAGCCGACCATTCGAAATTCCCGCGTACAAAACCAGCACCATGATCTCCGGTCAACACCTTGCCCAGACGCACGCCTGCATTCATAGCCTGAGTGTCTCTGGTCCCGCCCGGTACACTCACGCCGCCCCCAATCCAGAATCCGTAATCCCATGGATGATGGTCCAGAGGCTTGGTTTGCGCGTTTGCAATGGCGCAGCCCATCAGAACGAAGAATAAGAACCCACCACGGAGGCACGGAGACACAGAGAAAAAAAACGAGCTGGCGCATCTACATTTCAACCGAATTCTCCTGAGACAGAGATATGTCTCCGCACATTGGCTTTCGTATTGTTCCGGAAAAGAGGATCGATTGAGCATGATAGCAAAGCTGATTTACGGAATTGCAGGTGGGACTGGCTTGAGACTTCTTTAGAGATCGCGGGACGGAGGTGTACAGCTACTCCGGCCACTCCGGCGGACTGCATTCTTCGCATTGCTGATTGACGAACTCCAGCCAGCGAATGATCTCGTCCGCGGAAGGTAGAGAGGCGATCTCCACAGTTTGAAACGCGGCAAAGACTTCGCCAAAACGATCTGTGACGTAGATGGTGGGAATTGGATTTTGCGCGTTATCGGTTGCGCCGAAGGCGCGGTGAAGTTCACAGTTCTCGTCTATTGCAAGTAGACAAAAGTTGTTCTGCCATTTGACAGTTTCGGCCAACCGTACTGGCTTTGTGGCAATCACGAGCACGCGTCCGTTGTTTTCTGCGAGAGCAGACTTGCGTGCGAGAAGAGCAGCGAGAAAAGCGCTCAGGTCCTGCCTAGCGGCCAGAATCAATACCAGATTGGAGGTGCTCCGCAGCGAGGAGAGCAGGCGACGAGTGCCGTCCGCGATAGTGATTTCCAAATCGCGCAGAACCGTTCCTTTTTGCGGATGTGCTCCGATGGAGTTTCCCAAATGGCCGGCGGTTTCAGCCTGAGACTTCATAACGCTCCAGTGTATGGATGCAATTGCGGCTCGATTTGATCCAAGGGAATTGCCGCGAAGCAGTAGCGGAACAGTTCCCTCGCTTCCGCCGCAAACAAATTCATCAAATCACGAGGGGACCTAAGACCGGCTTGGGATGGAGTGTTGGTGAGGGTAGGGGCAGGATGTGGAGGTGGATGGAAGAGAGGGTGGTCATGGCGCATTTAAAATCCAATTTGGTAGGATGCCGGTCAGCCTGCTCCAGTGAACAAGTGGCGAAAATAAGATTGACACCGAAGCCTCTCTCGGCTAAAAAAGAATTTCTGCGCAACGGGAGATCCGTTGCGTTTGTATTTTTGCGGAGTTTGCGGCCCTCTGCTTAAAAGCAAAGAGGGCAGCAATGCAATCGTTCGCCAAAAATGTGGTTAGGCCTTTACGGATCAGTAAACCTTACCTTGGGTGACCCAGTGGAAAAGGCTGGGTGACGCAGTGGAAAACACTGGGTCACGCAGTGGAAAAGATTGGGTGACCCAAGGGTCGAAATGGCAGAAGCCGAATGTTTTCAACAAAACGGCTGAAAAAGGTGGGGGTGGGGGCGAAAGTCGGTTGAGGTCAATCAAATCTTTGCTGGGATTCCCAAATTGCCAAAGATCGCCCTGTTGAACGGAAAATTGATTCGGCGCTCATGAAAGCAGAAGACCGATCAACGCCGGATAACGCTGCTTAACGGCAGAATTGCGTAGGTTAATGGCACGGAACAGTCATAAAGGCCGACCGCCTTTACAATTGTCAGAGAGCGGGAACCCAGGAGATCGCCGTAATCGCATGTCATTGCAGCATGATCGCTGGTGATCGGAAAACGATGGGAGCGTCACAAGTTCCATTGTTGGCCTTTCCGATTCGCGAAAACCTAACGCCAGCCCGAGGGTCTCGACTTACGATATGAAACCGTTTCTAGACACAGTTCGCGAACGAGTCGTCATCTACGACGGCGCGATGGGCACGCAGATCCAGCAGCGCAATCCATCGCTGGACGATTTCTGGGGCAAGGAAAACTGCTCAGAGATTCTGGTGCTCAGCCGGCCTGACATTATTAAGGACATCCACGCAGCTTATTTCAAGGCAGGAGCGGACGTGGTTGAGACGAACACGTTTGGGGGCACCAGCATTGTTCTGGGCGAGTTTGACCTCGCGGACAAGGTGCACGAGATCAACAAGCGCGCGGTGGAGCTTGCGCGTGAGGTTGCGGCAGACTTCTCAACTCCTGACAAGCCGCGCTACGTTGCTGGTTCGATTGGGCCCGGGACCAAGTTGCCGTCACTGGGACACATCGGTTTTGACGCCATGTGGAAGGCGTACTTTGACCAGGTCATTGGGCTGCTGGATGGCGGCGTGGACATCCTGCTGATTGAAACCTGCCAGGACATTCTGCAAACCAAGATCGCGCTGGCTGCTGCCTTTGACGCCATGAAGCAGGCGGGCAGGCGCGTTCCGGTACAGGCGCAGGTGACGCTGCAGGAAAACGGGGCCATGCTGCTGGGGACCGAGATCGGCGCAGTGGAAACAACGCTTGAACCCTACGATTGCGAGATTATCGGACTGAACTGCGCGACAGGGCCGAAGGAAATGAACGACGCGGTCCGTTATCTGGCCCACAATGCGCCGAAGGAAGTTTCAGTGCTTCCAAACGCGGGGCTGCCGTTCTCCAGCGGCGAAACTTACCGTCTTACACCAGCAGAGCTGGCCAAGTGGCACACGAAGTTTATTACGGAATATGGTGTGCGCATTGTAGGCGGGTGCTGCGGCACGAACCCTGACCACATTAAGGCCGTGGCCGATGCGTGCAGCAATCTTGAACCCGCCAAACGTGATGTGAAAATTACGCCGGCAGCGGCGAGCGCTTACAGTATGGTTCCGCTGGACCTGGATCCCAAGCCGCTGATTGTAGCCGAAGAAATGAACACCACCACACGGGTGGAGCACTTCAAGAACATGGTCCGCGGCGGCAAGTATGACGACATTCTGGCATTGGCAAAGAAGCTGGTGGCGGAAGGCTCGCACATGCTGGACTTGTGCTGCGCCAT
>DASUBD010000280.1:0-8594 GCA_035763445.1 Candidatus Angelobacter sp. | reverse complement strand
AGGGTTTTGTCCAAAGCAGCTTTTGATGATTCATACTCCTGCTGCGATATTTTGCCTTCCAGCCGGTCTGATTCCAACTGGAACAGCTCTTCCTTCATTGCCTCCAGCAGAATGGAACCTGAGCGGTTCTTGCCAGCCTTCATCGGCTTGGCGGCAGCCATTGCCGGCTGCGGCTTTGCTGTGTAGACATACACGGCGCCTGCCGTCAGGAACACCGTCAACACTCCCAGGAACAGCCATTGGCCGCTTCGCAAGGGATCAGGCTGCTCGTTCGGCACACCCAATCCACCGCCTGGACGATTGCTCGCCTGGGCCTGCCCGCCTCCTTCGCCTCCGCCAGCCTGGTCTCGTGGCAGCTCACCCGTGCCCTGAATTTCAAAAGCAAGCTTGGAATTAGAGTTCACATTGCTCGCCGCAAAGAGTGCCACGGTTTTGGGAATCTGCGGGTCGGTCTTCTGCGTATAGAGCGATTTGTCTTGCGGAGTGAAGCTGATGGACGCAGGCGTCACCACCAGCATGTTGTCGGTGGGCAGCGTGAGTCTGGGATCAAAATCGAGTTTTCCCGAATAGGGAACACTGTACGTCACATGAAACTGCGTCTTGCCCGGGCGCAAGGGATATCCAAAGAAATACTTGTTCTTTTCCGCCTCGGGCACCACAGGTGTTTTCAATGCCATGCTGCCGGCGGTCTGCGCCGTGGATTCTTCCACCTTCACGTTGTCCGGCAGATACAAATCAAATGTGTGCTGGCCGTTTTTCGTCCTTGGTGGAGACGACTGATTATTTAGAGTGAACAGCGTATCAACCTTCAGGCTATCGCCGGCAGGCGACGTTTGCAGCACGATCATGTGCTCCTGCAAAGTGATGTCGTTCACCGCGGGTGACGCATCAAACACCTGCACAGCCACCGGCCCGCTGCCTGTCATTGCCACTTTCGGATAAGTCACTTGCTGGTGCTGCACCCAGAGCACATAAGGCTGCTGGCTTGCAGGGACGTCGAATGAAAACTCGCCTTTGGCATTGGTTTTCGTTTTCGCCACGTCCTCCATGCCTACTCCGGGGGCAATTTTCTTGATGACAACTTCATCCCCCGCCGCACGCTTCTTGGTGGTGCCGTTCTCCACCACGCCTCGTATGGTTTCAGCCGAGGCTGCCAGTGAGCAGACAGATATCAGGGTCAGAATTAAAATTACGCGCTTCAATTTCGGTAAGGCTCCTTCAGGCGTTCACAGCTTCCAGCTGTTCAATTTCATCCAGGATGCGCGCAGCTTCATTTTCAATGGAAGCCCGCATGCCATCGTAATCTTCCTGGGTAAACTTGCCGGATTTGAACTCAAAATTCAGGTCGCGCAAATTGTCGTACACCACGTCTTTGCGCTCGTAAAGATAGGCCAGGCGGGTTTTGTCGGCGCCCGTTTCCAGGTCGCGGCTGGGCGTGAAAATGTAGATCCCAGCCATGGATGCAAAGAACCCGCAGAAAATCACCACAATCGCGTTGAACGTCTCCGGGGTCATATCTCAGTCTCCTTGCGGGCGCGGGCGCGAAGGCTTTCAAGGCGCGGGTCAAGTTTGGTCTCGGCGGGTTTGAGCTCAGCTTCGTAAACATGCCATTTGTGCACTACTATCACCAGCAGAAAGACCCCCAGTCCCAGCCCGGCGAAGGGTAGGATCCAGGCGATGAGTTCAAACCCGTGGCGGTCAGGTTCAACGACTGTAGTTACGCCCCATTCTTTGCGGAAAAAGTTCAGTACAGCCTGGTCGTCATCCGTGGCTGCCACCTGCTCATGCAGTTGACGAATCATTGTGGCTGAGTTCGGACAGCCTACGTGGTTGCACTTGAGCAGCATCTGTCCGCAGCCGCAGCTGCACATGATTTTGCTGCCGACGCTTTCAAAGCGGGAACTGTTGTCGGCCGCCATGAGTGAGCCAACGCTTAGAAACAATGCCACGATGGTTGCCGCAAACTTCATTTTCGTGCTCCAGCAGGTCGCATGCTTGCGCCGCCCCCAGATTCAAGCGCTCCTGCAGCCGCTGTCACCGTCACCGGCGATTTCAATTGGGCAGCATTAGGCACCAGCGCCAAACCCGTACCCAGAACAACAGTGAGCACACCAATCCACAACCAATTGACTAACGGATTGATAAACGCCTTGATGATGGGATGTTGCGTATCCGGGTTGAGGCCTTCGTAAATTACGTACAGGTCTTCCTTCAGCGTGGAATAGTCCGCCACAATCGTTGTGCCCTGATTGCTGGCTTTGAACTGGCGGTGTTCCGGAGTCAGCCGCGTGATGTATTTTCCGTTTTTATAAACGTCCAGCACCGCCGCATTCGAACCGTAGTTCGCGTTATCGTCTTCCGTGTACTCCTGGCCTACCAGAGTGTAGCTGCCAATCTGCAGCTTGTCGCCCTGGGCCATCTCCTGCTCTTTTTCCTGGTTGAACGCCTGTCCGGCAATGCCGATGCATGCCAAAATCACGCCGAAGTGAACAATGTACCCGCCGTAACGCCGCATATTCCGGCGCGTCAGGTGATACATGCCTCCGAAAATATTGGTATTCAGCTTTCCCTGCAGCACTCGGCCGCCGCGGATAAACTCTGAAAGAATCGTGGCAATCACCAGCGTACTGAACACAAAGGTAAGCCATGCGTAGAAATAAGCAATTCCGTTCCACGGCTTTACACCAAGCGGGATGAGACCGGCTCCTACCAGCACTGACAATCCAGCGGGGATGGCGAAATTCTTTTTCAAGCTTCCCAGTGACGTCTTACGCCATGCCAGCAACGGTCCCACCGCCGTAAGAAAGATCAAAGACAATCCTATGGGCAGCATGACTTTATTGAAGAATGGTGCGCCCACGGTGATTTTGAATCCGCGTACCCACTCGGAAAGGATGGGGAACAGAGTGCCGCACAGCACGGCAAAGCACGCTGCCAGAAGTACCAGGTTGTTGAAAAGGAAACTCGATTCGCGCGAGACCAGCGACTCCAGCTTGTTCTCTGATTCCAGGTGTCTGCGATTCTTAACGAATGCCGCGACGCAGACCATCAGAATGATCATCAGGAACACGTAAAACCAGGAGCCGATGCTGGACTGGGCAAAGGCGTGAACTGACTGCACCACGCCGCTGCGCGTCAACAGGGTGCCAAGAATCGAAAGCATGAACGTGATGAAGATCAGCCACATATTCCAGACCTTCATCATGCCGCGTTTTTCCTGCATCATTACCGAATGCAGGAATGCCGTGCCGCTCAGCCACGGCAGCAGGGAAGCATTCTCTACCGGGTCCCAGCCCCAGTATCCGCCCCAGCCGAGCACCGCATATGCCCAGTGCGCCCCCAGGGAAATGCCACAAGTCAAAAAGAGCCATGTCACCATGGTCCAGCGCCGCGTAATGTGGATCCATTTCTCTCCCGGATAGCGCATCATCAACGCGGCAAGCGCAAAAGCAAACGGGACGGAGAAGCCTACATATCCCAGGTACAGCATGGGGGGATGGATGACCATCTCGGGATACTGCAGCAGCGGATTTAGTCCGTTCCCGTCGGCAGCCACGGTGCTCATCATTCCAAAAGGATTGGCGACAAAGAAAGTGATCAGTAGAAAGAAAACCTGAACACCCGCGAGTACCGTGGAGGCGTTTGCAAATAGACGAGTGTCTACCTTGTGGCGGATTCTCAGCACAAACGCGTACGTTGCCAGCAGCCATGACCAGAATAGGAGAGAGCCTTCCTGGCCAGACCACAAAACCGCGATCTTGTAAGGAGTGGGCAGGGCTCTATTGCTGTGCTGCTGAATGTACGCAATGGAAAAGTCGTTATTCAGGCCGGCCCACACCAACACCAGGGCAGCAATGGTCACCGCGAAGAAGCTGGCCATGCCGGCACGGCGTGCTGTTTCTGTGAGACGGAACCCAATTTCATCCTTGCGGATAAACCCAATTATCCCGACCACAAAACAATATGCGGCCAGTGCCAGTGCGAACAACAGGCAAAAATCACCTAATAATGGCATAAAGATGAGCTTAGTATCTTTTTACCCGGCGCGCAACGCAATTAGGCGGAAGCCCGACTCCGGGGGTCTTTGGTGAGTGTAGTTTTTACAAGAGCAATTAAGTCTTCAGGCTCACAGGGCTTGGTCCGGAATATTACTGCCAAATTTGCGTATTCCTGTTCTGCTTCAGCCAGACCGCTGATCACAATCACAGGCATTTCTTCGTTGAACGCCCGCAACTCGCGCACAAACTGAGCGCCGTCCATGCCCGGCATGATGTGGTCCGTAACCACCACACCAATCTTTTCCTGTCCCAGCCCGCTCCGCAGAAACGCCAGCGCTGACTGGGCATTGGTAGCCACATGGCTTTCCAGTCCGCCCTTACGCAGCACCAATTCCCGCACCAGCAATTGCGCTGGATTGTCGTCAAGCAACAGGACTTGCTTCATTCTGTCTAGGCGCTCTTTTCTCGCTCCCTCTGGAACTTGGAAAGAATTTCAGCTTCAGCACGTGACCAGTCCTCCTGATCAAAGCCGTGCTGACCGCCTCTTTCCTGATAAAGCTCGTAGGCCCTGCGGCGAATTTCGTCTTCAATCCCAGGGTAAAGCTGAGCTCCTCCGTTTTCTACCACCGGTCCGGTATTCTCGCGGATCGGCGTCACCGGGTTTGACTGCTTGACTGCTGTTTTCCGGGAAGAACTCTTGCGTGGAGCCCCCTCATTCTTTCTTGGCATGTTGCCCGTACTCCTCTACTTCAGAACTCTTTCTCGCGACGAACGCGCCTTTATTCGATTATAAAAAAATTCCTCTTCGCGTGGGGCAGTGAGCCGCAAAAATCGAGGTACTAAGAATTGATTTTGCGTTCTCTCCGCTCTTTTCTCTCGCGATCTGAAAATTTCCGTCGGCTGCTGAATTCAATTCAATTTCGTCCTGGCCTTCTGCTTAACCTCTCAGCCCAAGGGATACCCCCTTTTTGGAGTCGTCGCAAGAAATAAAGGCTTTAAGTACAAATGACCCTTGCGTCACGCCGGGTTTTCCACTGGGTCACGCAGGGTTTTCCACTGGGTCACCCAGGGTTTTTCTTGCGTGACGCAAGCCGTACTTTAGCCATCGTCGGTCTTGATCAGCAGAGGGTCGCACTGCTGCCCACAACCATCGAACTTTACGCGCGGAGTCATGCAATCCATGTGATATGACATTGCTGGATTCGCGTCAACGACAAAGAGTGGCAACCCTCTGCCTAACCTCTCAGCCGTTTTCCTCGCACTCTCGCCTCATCGCAAGGCTTTTGCCTTTCGCAGCGTCCTGGCGGAATCCAATTTCGCCTTATGCGCGGCAAACTCAGGCGCGTGACCGTTCCAGCGTAACTCTTCCACATCCTGAAACAATGAAATGTCAGTGCGCAACGTTGCCAATCGCCTGAACAGCAAGGCCTGCTCCCACTCGCGAACCAGAGTGGCCGCCAGCGAGCCTGCATTCGCGGCATTTACATGCCAGTCTCCAGAATCGTGCGGAATTGCTTCAAGATGAACGAACTTGCTCAGCACCGCCGCCGATGACTTCGCTCCCCAGCCTGGCAAGCCGGGATAACCATCTGCCGCATCGCCGACCAATGCAAGATAGTCAGCAATGGATTCCGGGGCGACGCCGAATTTCTGCCGCACTCCTGCTTCATCCATGGTTACTTGCGTTCGCCTGTTGAGTTGCACAATACGCGAGCCTCGCACGCATTGTGCCAGGTCCTTGTCCGGCGTGCAGATCACCACGCGTTCGACTCTGGTGTCCTGCGCCGCTGCCAACGCGGCGGCTGCCAAAGCATCATCAGCTTCAAATTCCACCATGGGCCAGACTACGATTCCTGCAGCTGTCAGCACCTGCTCCAGCAACGGGAACTGCGCCAGCAAGTCAGGCTCAACTCCAGCGCTGGTTTTGTAGCCCGGCCAGAGGTCGTTGCGGAACGATTCAATCACATGGTCCGTCGCGACCCCCACATGCGTGGCGCCCGCCTTGATCATGCCCAGCACTGAAGCCAGTACGCCTCGCACGGCAGCCACTTCGCGTCCTGCATCATCGCGAACCGAGGGAAGTGCATAGTAGTGGCGAAACAGCTCGTATGTGCCATCGATCAAATGAACTTCCACAATTTCACTCCTGGCTTGAACTATAAAACATAACCATCTCGAGAGAGCTTTTCAGGGATTCAGGACAAGCGCTTCGTGCTTCCATGAACGTTCAAAACTGCATTTACAATACAGAATCTATAGATCGAGCGAAGACTGTACATGGCGAGCAACTCAGCATCGAATCCTGACCGGACCTGGTTTGAACATCTTTCCCGTGTCCAGAGACCGTCTCTGCGCTTATTCTGCTTCCCCTATGCCGGAGGAACGGCGGACGTGTATCGCAGCTGGCAGCGCTGGTTTTCGCCTGACATTGATCTTTGCCTGGTGCAAGTACCGGGTCGTGGCAGGCGCATGGCGGAAAAGGCATTCACGCGCATCAAGTCTCTTGTAAGTGCAATTACGCCGGTGATTGCTTCTGAAATTCAGGTGCCTTACGCTCTTTACGGACATAGCATGGGCGCAGTTATAAGTTTTGAAGTGGCAAGGGAGCTAGTCCGCACGCATAAAACTGGGCCTGAGCATCTGTTCGTCTCTGGCCGTCGCGCTCCGCAATGGCCGGATACGGATCCCCCCACCTACCATCTGCCTCATGATCAATTCATTGCTGAACTCAAGCGGCTCAAAGGAACTCCGGAAGAAGTACTCGCTCATCCCGAACTTATGGAGCTTTTTCTCGGGCTCTTGAGAGCGGATTTTGAAATGGTCGACACCTACGAATTCGAACCGGGAAGCCTTCTCTCCTGCCCCATCACAGTCTACGGGGGACTTTCCGACGAGCACGTGCCCGCTGAAAGCTGCCGCGCATGGAACGAGCAGACATCTGGAGTATGCAGGACAAGGATGGTTCAGGGAGACCACTTCTTTGTCCGCAAACCTGGACCGGACTTTGTAGAGGCGTTTCGGCAGGACGTCTTGAGTGTTGCCTCTGCTCGCCAGGTGCGAGAAACCAGATGACGCCCGCCGAAGAGGGCCGATTAGAACTATTCCCAGGCACAGTCGATATCTGGCACATCAACATTGAGCCCCCGCCGGAAAAAATCGCCGCATCTCGCAGCCTGCTTTCCCCGGACGAACTTGAGCGTGCTGCTCGCTTCCACTTTGATCTCCACAGAAATCGCTACATTGCCGGGCGCGCAGCCCTCCGGGCCATTCTTGCCCAGTATCTGGGAGTTTCGGCCCACGCTCTTGCGTTTATTTACGGTGACAAGGGCAAGCCGGCGCTGGCTCCGCAGGTGAACACACGCAGGCTCGAATTCAATTTGTCGCATTCACATGAGCGGGCGCTCCTGGGCATTACAGCCGGTGCGACCATTGGCGTTGACATTGAACGCGTCAATTTGGAATTCGGCACAGATGAAATCGCCACTCATTTTTTTTCTGCGCTTGAAGTAGACACGTTGCTCGCCGTGCCCAAGCCGGAACGTGGCGCGACGTTCTTCAATTGCTGGTCGCGGAAAGAGGCTTACATCAAAGCCGTTGGTGAAGGATTGTCACTGCCTCTGGACAGCTTTGACGTGGCATTCGGACCGGGAGTTGAAGCCGCGCTCTTGCGCGTGGAAGCTGCTCCTGATGCGCCATCACGCTGGCGAATGTACGATATTCCTGCGCCCCAGGGATACGCCGCGGCAATTGCTGTGGAAGGCACCGAACACAAGTTACGACAGCGGGAATGGGAGTGGTGAATCCACTCCCACTCCTTCCCGCTGTTCGATAGTAAGACGGCGGTTAGACCGCAACCTTCCCTTGCGGGTGCCCGGCCTCTTGTCTGGACTGAGGAAAGATGTCCAGAACGTAATCATGCGCCGCTAAAGCCGCCTGGCTCATGGTTCCTGCCTTCGCCCGGTTCGCTACTTCATCGCGCGAAAGATCAAAGATGGCTTCCAGCAATTGCTGCTGCTGATCTTTGGGCGCCTGTCCCAGCACAAACAGCACGCGCGCGCTGTGCTGGATGTAGCGCGGAGAGAGCAACTGCTTTCTCAGCAATTCCATGATCAGCGTGGCTTTGCTGCGATCAAAGCGGCCCGGATCGCCCCGGTTGTCCTGCTCGGCGAAGAATGCTGCCGTCCAGTCATTGTGGTATTGCCAGACTTTGTCAAACAGCTCACGGGTAAACCTCGTTCCAGCCTTTACCGCATCGGCATTTTCCGCTGGCTCTACTCCATCTTCAGTTAACGCAGGACGTTTGAGATGACCATCCCTGGTGATGACTGCCTGATGGTGTGCGAGCGTCCAGAGCCACGAGACGTCGATACGGTAAGTTGCCAGATCGTTCATGAAGCGCAGTTTCAGCTCGTAATCGTCAATGGCGGCGGCGAAGTTACCGTTGAGAATCTGGAAGCCATAATTCCCAGCCATATAGAACGCGTGCTGAATATGCTCGACGGTTACCTCGCCTTTGGGGATGCCGTAAATGGCGTCCCAGAGTTCATCGGTAAAGATCTTCTCCGGGGCATTGAGAGACTCTTTCGTGATTACCTG
>DASUBD010000279.1:0-3731 GCA_035763445.1 Candidatus Angelobacter sp. | reverse complement strand
CCGCGCAGCGCGACGGAGTAATGAAGGTGGCGATCAAAGTAGCGCCGCCAGATTCGGGGGAAAGCGACGCAAATCACGGGCGCGAAGCAGCTTTACTTGCTTCGTCCGACGAGGTGCCATCCTAAGTCGCTTGAAGTTGCACGAAACCGGTGGCTGCTCCAACCCGCTGGGCGGCCGCCGGCGAATATTGCCAGAAACAACGATCGTCAGCCTCACGGTGCCCCCTGCAGAATGGATGATCTCAAATGGGAGTGAACGCAAATGTCCCGGATCGCTTCTCAGTAGAAGCTCAGGAACAAGGGCGAAACACGCAATCTTCACCGCTTAATTCTCAGGCGCTGCTGCCACAAAGCAATAGACCAAAGGACGCGGAAGGTGCCACCGGAAGACCAGCATCGGCATGGCTGAGAGAACATGCTACTGACGCTCCGATCGCGGTACTAACTCTGGTGGCCATCGCGGCTCACCTCTTTCTTCGCTTCGTCTGGCATTTGCCACAGGCTCAATGGCCTCTTTATGTCGCGCTGGTGGCAGGAGGAATTCCTCTTCTGGCCAGCCTCGTTCGAGATGCCATCAAACTGCAGTTTGGCTCTGATTGGCTCGCCGGCCTTTCTATTGTGACAGCCACTTTGTTGCATGAGTATCTTGTGGCCTGCATCGTGGTGCTCATGCTGTCCGGTGGCTCAGCGCTGGAGCAGTCTGCAAGCCGCCGCGCGTCATCTGCGCTTCGCGCGCTGGTCCGCAGAATGCCGACACTCGCCCATCGCGTGAACGGAGTTGGAATAGATCTCATCCAGGTGCGCGATATCAGCATTGGCGATGCGCTGGCAGTATTTCCGCATGAACTCTGCCCAGTTGATGGCGAGGTGATTGAGGGTTACGGCACGATGGACGAATCTTACCTTACCGGTGAACCTTTTGAGATCGCCAAAGCCCCCGGCTCGCAGGTGTTGTCCGGCGCGATCAACGGCAGCACGATGCTGAAAGTAAGAGCAACAAAGCTCGCCGTCGATTCCCGATACGCTCGCATTGTGCGAGTAGTGGAAGAGGCGGAACGGAATCGGCCAAGAATGAGACGAATTGCCGATCGGTTGGGAGGTTGGTATACCCCGATCGCTTTGGCTATAGGAATCTGCGGCTGGATTCTGAGCGGAACCTCAGAGCGTTTTCTTGCTGTGCTCGTGATTGCCACGCCTTGCCCATTGCTGATCGGCATTCCTGTAGCAATTATTGGCGGCATATCACTTGCAGCGCGTCGCGGCATTGTGATCAAGCAACCAAAAATCCTGGAGGAAATTGGCGCTTGCGAGGTCTTTTTCTTTGATAAGACCGGCACTTTGACTTACGGTCGTCCGGTGCTCACGGACATCGTCCACAAGCCTGGCATAAGCAAATCCGAAGTTTTGGCTTACGCGGCGGCATTGGAGCAATATTCCAGGCATCCGCTCGCGCATGCAATTTTGAACGCAGCCAAAGCCCTGAACACGTCAAATTTAGTACCAACCGAAGTAAACGAGCGGCCGGGCGCAGGTCTGTCCGGCAAGGTAGCCGGACACAAGGTTCACATCACAGGCAGAAAACAGGCCGTCGCATCAGGATGGGTTGATCATTCACAGTTGCCTCCAGTCGAATCAGGACTGGAGTGCCTGGTCATTGTGGACGCTGCATTTGCTGCTCTGTTTCGCTTTCATGACGAACCCCGTTCCGAAAGTAGCGCGTTCATACGCCATCTTCGCCCGCGCCATCGTGCAAAACAGGTGGTGCTTCTTTCTGGTGACCGGCAATCAGAAGTAGAGCACCTGGCGCAAATCGTGGGAATTGAACAGATTTATGCTGGAGCAACTCCGGAAGAAAAGCTGAAGCTGGTAACGGAAGAAACGCTGCGCCACAAAACGCTGTTTGTCGGCGATGGAATCAATGATGCTCCCGCCATGCTTGCCGCAAGCGCCAGTGTCGCCCTCGGAAGCCAGAGCAGCGACATCACAACGGAGGCTGCCGACGCTGTCGTAATGGACTCATCTCTCCGAAAAGTAGATGAACTCATGCACATCGCAGGCGAGACGCGGATGATTGCTCTCCAAACAGCCATCGGCGGCATGCTCTTGAGCGGCATTGGCATGTTTCTCGCAGCGTTTGGTTTCCTGCCTCCTATCACCGGCGCAATAGCACAGGAGATAATCGACCTTGCAGCCGTGCTCAATGCCCTGCGAATCACCAGGCCTCTGAATGCATTGAGCGACTTCTAGCCGATCCACGCCTCAGGTTTCGAATTCCATTTGAGTAATCCTGCTTTTCTGCAAGCCACGCCTTGCCCCTTCGCGAGTTCTCGCAGAAGGGATTTATGGCGTCAGGTAATTTCCTTGCAAGACGCAAAAAGTGTACGGCGCAGAAATCCACTGTTTTCGAATCCCTGCGCCGTTTTGAAACTTCAGGAAGTCTCTAACTATCTGAGTTCCGTCGGCTTAATCTCTTCCGCAAGACCCGTTGCCCCTGTCGCCGCCCCTGCCGGAGGTCGGGATCGCTCCATCAGCAAACAGGCTTGAAAGGTCATTTGCATGGATTGCATCGCCCAGGAGGAACGGATTGGTCACGTGGAAGATCTCCTGCATCGTGCGCAGATCGGAGGAATGAGTGAGGAATACGTCACTGGCAAAAGGACTGCCGCCCTCGTTCGGGTGAGCAAGGGGTGAAATCACGATTTCGGGGACTGTATGCGTCAGGTCGTCCGGGTTGTCGCCCGACACGCCGTCGCTTTCAGATTCGTCCCACCAGAGGATGATGGCGCCATGGTCCTGGTACGCCTTGGAAGCCATGATCACAGGAATGATCTGCTGCAGGAAGCTATCGCCCTGCAGGATCTTGGCCGGATCCCCGGTCAGCCCTTTGAAACCGGCAGCGAGAGTGGTGTGCTGGTCGTTGAACTGGTCTGGCGAAATCCAGTTGAATTGCGCCACATCGTTGTTGGCCAGATCAACGAACAACTGCTGCAGGGGAGCATACTGCAGGCGCCGCGGGTTCGCGGTGGTGGCATCTTTTCCGCCGCTGGCGTCACTGAAGAAAACCTGCGGATTGTGCTTCGCCGCGTAATTGAACTGCGTGGAGCCATTGAATTGATTCACGCCGCTGACAAAGTTGCCGGACAGGCTCTTCAACGGCACTGTCCATTGATTGCGCGGCAGAACAACGTTGTCAAAAGAAGTGCCGTCCGGGACCAGGTCGGTATCTTCCTGGTACGACCTCCAGCTCACCCCGCATTGGTCAAACAGCCGTGTAAGGTGCAGTTGATTGTCCTGATTACTGATCTGCCCCGTCCCACTCGCGGGAGCAAATGGATCGTTATCATTGAAAACGCCAAAATTGGTGCCCGCTTCCGCCCAGATGTAATTGGGCTCGGACGGGTGAATGTGGGGATTATTCCCGCCCGCTGTAGCCAGAACGTTGCGATAGTTCGTGGCAAAGGCCACCTGCTGGCTGATATTGACCTGGCGGCCATTAATGACGGCAGTGGCGGTCCCGTTCACCAGGCTGTTGATAAACGGAGCGGCCGGGTTCTGAAAAATCTGCTGGATTCCGCCGGTAAACTGATTGTTTGGCTGCGTCCAGTTATGGTTTTCCATCGCGATCACGAAAACGGTCTTGATTTGTTGCGCACTGGCAACGCTACAAGTTAGTACTGCAAACAGGACAGCCACCGTCAGACTTGCAAGACGTCGAACCTGGGACATAGATTC
>DASUBD010000278.1:0-3541 GCA_035763445.1 Candidatus Angelobacter sp. | reverse complement strand
GAGAGAATCCAAGCGCTTTTATCCCAAACACGAGCTTGCCGCGCAAGTGCTGGGATACGTTGGTATGGACGATGAAGGTCTGGGAGGGCTGGAGCGTGAGTTTGAGCCCCAGCTCACCGGCAAACCGGGCAAGATGCTGATTACCATGGACAACCGGCATCGCTGGCTCGGTCGTGTGGAGAAGAACCCGGATCCAGGTGAAAACGTGGTGCTCACACTGGATGAAAAAATCCAGTACATTGCAGAACGTGAACTGCAGAAGGCCATGGAGGAAATCCACGCGCAGGCGGGAACCGTCATTGTGGAAAACCCGCATACAGGTGAGATCCTTGCTTTGGCCAACAGTCCGACATTCGATCCAAATTTTTTAAAGAGCGCAAATCCTCGTGCACTCAATGACCGCGCGGTCAGCGATGTCTATGAGCCGGGCTCCACGTTCAAGCTCGTCACCCTGGCAGCGGCGATGGAAGAGAACCTGGTACGCCCTGACTCGATAGTTGACTGCCAGGGTGGATCGATCGTGGTGAACGGCCTGCGAATTCACGACCATAAAGCCTTCGGCGACATGACCGTGGCGCAGATCCTGCAACACTCGAGCGATGTCGGCGCCATCAAGGTTGCGTTGCGGCTGGGCGAAGAGCGGTTCGATCGCTATATCCGGGCCTTCGGCTTCGGCTCTCAGACCGGGATCGAATTGCCGGGAGAGACCCGGGGTTTAACCAAGCCGGTGAGCCGCTGGTCAAAAGTTAGCATTGGAGCGATTTCCATGGGACAGGAGATTGGTGTCTCGCCCATACAGCTGATCTCTATGATCTCAACCATTGCCAATGATGGCGTTTACGTTCCAACGCGTATAGTAGCGGGAACCACGCCGCCTCGCAGCACACCTCAACTGATTGCGTTTCATCCTGCGCTGGGGCGCAGGGTGATCTCGCCTCTCACAGCCGCGCGCATGAAGAGCATGATGGAAGGTGTGGTGCTCGGAGGAACGGGCAGAAAGGCGATTCTGGACGGCTACAGTTCGGCGGGCAAGACCGGCACGGCACAAAAGGTTGATCCGGCCACCGGCAGATATTCGCACAGAATGCACATCGCCTCATTTGGTGGCTTTGCGCCGGTGAATGATCCCGCCATCAGTATTCTGGTGGTTTTTGATACTCCGGCCACCTTTCCGCGGGACGAAGGAGGCGATGTGGCCGCTCCCGTCTTTTCTCGTGTGGCGCAACAGGTGCTTGCCTACTTGAATGTCCCGCACGATGTGGAGTTTCAGGATTCGCATCGCTTACAACTGTTAGCCAGGGCCAGCAGGGAAGATGTAAATGAAGCGGCTCCGGACCACATTGGAGAAGAGGTGGAAACATCGGGCCCAGCTCAGGTTGTGGCTCCCAAGCAACAGCCAACCAGCATGGCGATGCAAGAGTCCACTCCGGTCATTGCGAATGATGCGGTCGCGGCTACAAGGACACCTGCTGCGTCGCTGATACAAGCTTCAGTCTCAGTCCCTGGTAAAGGTACGGTCGTCCTGGATGTAGCGGGTGGGGTTGAAGTCCCGGATTTCCGCGGCAAGCCTTTGCGGACAGCGCTGGAACAGGCAGAAAGTGCAGGACTTGAACTGGAAGTCAGCGGAAGTGGAGTAGCGGTTGAACAATCACCCGTGGCAGGATCAAGGATTCCACCTGGTTCCCATGTGAGTGTAAAGTTTGGAAGATAGGTCAGATTTGGTAAATGGGTAATTTGGTAATTGGGTAAATGAAAAATCAGCGGTTGCTCTTTGCAGTTTTCTGAGATGCCGAAAAAAATTGCGGCAAGCTCTTTCGCTTCTTTTGAAATCTCTTCCAGGCGATTGCCATTCAGAATCTTAGATCGCCAATCATTTCCAACCACAAAACACTCTCATCCGCTTCTTCGGCAACAATTCCGATTCTAGAAATGAACTCTGCTCTTGAACGAGCGCGGGAAGCGGCCCGATAATTCGCCGCGACGGACGTACCACAACGCAACAGTTGCTTGCCAAGCACTTGTGCGCCTCGGTTGATTTCGGAAGCGCCTGGAAAAGATGAATGATGCGTAGAGCGAAGTGTTTAGTGCGTTCGCGGAGCTGTTCGGGTTGGCTCGATTACCAATTTACCAAATTACCCAATTACCAAATCTTAAATGAACATTTCCTCATCCTGCTCAGCACCGGCGCGGGCGGCTTTGCGTTTGGGGCGGCTGGAGCGGAGAACTCCCAGCCCGGCGCTCACAGCCGAGATGATTCCCTGGACGCGACGAACCGGAGTCAAGACTTTTGTTTCCAGGATCTCGCTGGCTGCTTCGATCTTGCCCATGGTGCTGCCGACAAAATCATCCATGCGAATGGCCTGAAGGCGCGCGCGCTCCACGATTTCTCCAGTGGCGTCCGCCATCTGTGACACGTGGGCGCGTACAGTGGCGCTGGACTCAGCCAGGTTGCTGGTGATTTCGGCAATCTTGGGCTGAGCGTCTTCCAGAATGGCGCTGGCTGTGGTAAGCAGCGGGCTCGTCTGTTTTTCCAGACGGCCGGCTATGTCCTCCATACGGGATGCAGCCTGTCGCATTCCGATATAAAGAGCGATCAGGATGCCCATCTGTACCACGATGGCAACCGCTGCGACAATCACGAAGATAGCGACAGTGGTGTTCACTGGAAACTCGTGTGGTTAGGAACCTTTTTTGCCTTCGGTAGCTTCACGGTAGGCCTGGCGCGTGGCTTCCACGGCTGATCCAAACTGCTCTTTGCTCCGTGCCACAGCGTCCTTGCCTCGGTCCACCCATTGGTTCACGGTTTCGCGGGCTTCTTTGCCGCGTGTCCTTAGATAATCACGGCCCTCCTGGGCGCTGTTCATCAGAGACTCACGGGTTTCGCGTCCGGAACGGGGAGCATACAGAACGCCCAGAAGCGCGCCGAAACCAAGACCTGCCAGAAACCACATGAAGCCGTTGCCGCCGTCACGATCAGACATTGCACAACCTCCAGAAACTGGATGGTACCATCCGCCGAAGACCAATTCAAATATCGGCAGAACATCCCGCCAGCGGAACAGCCGGACGGCCTGGAAAAGAGTCTGGTTTGCAATTTTCCAGGATGCGGCTCGTCAATTGATGCCGGTAACAGATGTCCGGTTCATATGCTTGCGCTTCTCCACGACCGTACTCTGCTTCATGGGCAATCCGAGGAGCGCACGCGCATACATAATGGACTGCAGGGTTCGGATTTCCGGGTCTTTGATCTCCTTGAGCAGGGTCAGCGTGTCACGCTGCGAGATCTTCGTTTGCACTTCCAGAAAGCGCCGGTAGGCATCAGTGGAGGGCCACAATGCTTTGAGGCCCTGATTGGGGTCGTCCGGATTGAGGTCTTTCTCCAAAAGCTTGTCCGCGACTTTAAAGCCCTCGCCAACCACCTTTTCTGCTGTGTCCTTGTCACCCATTTCAATGTACAGGTTGGCTGCGGAGTGGAGAGCCTGGGCCTGTCCTCCGAGCGGCATATCAGGCACGATTTTGCGCAGCTCGCTCAAAGCCTGGC
>DASUBD010000277.1:0-13629 GCA_035763445.1 Candidatus Angelobacter sp. | reverse complement strand
GCGGGCGCTCGACCGGATTGTTTGGCGACATGAAGCATTGCGGACCACTTTCCATTCCGTCAATGGACAGCCGGTACAGCGCGTGCATGCATCTGGTAACGGTTTTGCGCTACAGGAGCATGATCTGAGTGTCAGCGCGGAGCCTGATGTTGAGTTGAAGCTCCTCGCAAGGCAGGAAGCCAGAAGTCCTTTCGACCTGGAAAGCGGCCTTCTGATTCGCGGGCGGTTGATTGCCTTGGCTGCACAAGAGCACGTATTGCTAATCACGATGCACCATATCGTCTCTGATGGCTGGTCACTGGGAGTATTTATCCGTGAACTGAGCACCCTCTACCATGTCTACCATAACGGAGGAGAAGACCCGCTCCCTCCGCTGACGATCCAGTATTCCGATTATGCAATTTGGCAACAGCAGCGGTTGAATGGTGAGGAGTTGCAACAGGAGCGCGAGTATTGGCGCCGAGCCCTGGAAGGTGCGCCGGCTCAATTGGAGCTACCCACAGATCAGCCCCGACCGTTGCTACAGGCATTTAGCGGCGATTTCTTAGCAGTACAGATGGATGCCAGGTTGACGCGGGAGTTGAAGGGGCTGGCCCAGCGCAATGGAATGACACTTTACATGCTGGTGGTGGCGGCATGGGCGATCGTCCTGTCTCGCCTCTCCGGACAGGACGAAGTTGTAATTGGCACAGTTTCGGCCAATCGTACGCGCCGCGAGCTCGAAGGCCTCATTGGATTTTTCGTGAACACGCTGGCGCTGCGGTTGGAAATTTCGGGCACGATTGCCGAACTGCAACAGAAGGTTAAAGCGCAAATCCTGGAAGTGCAGGAACACCAGGAATTGCCCTTCGAGCAAATTGTGGAAATCATCAAGCCGCCGCGAAGTCTGGCACATACGCCGATCTTCCAGGTAATGCTGGCATGGCAGAGCAACAACCAGGAAATTCCAAACTTTACTGGTTTAAAGCTGGAACCAGAACCGGTTTCGTACGTGGTGGCCAAGTTTGATCTTATGCTGGACCTGCGTGAGACCGATGGCAGGATTGTGGGTGGATTGAGGTATGCCACGGCGCTTTTTAGTCGTGGCACGATTGAGCGGCATGCAGGTTATCTGCGTCAGGCGCTGGAGGCCATGGTGGCTGACAGCCGGCAAGCGGTGGCCGGGATTGATCTGCTCTCGCCAGAGGAACGCACGTTGTTGACGTCCTGGAATGCGACAGAAGCTCCATATCCCGAGCATCGATGCATACACCAGTTGTTCGAAGAACAGGCACGCAAATCCCCGGATGCCACAGCGGTGGTGCATGAGGAACACTCGCTGAGTTACTTCGAACTCAACCAACTGTCGAATCGCCTGGCGCATCAGCTGATTGCTCTCGGGTTGAAGCCCGACGACTGTGTAGCGATCTGCGCAAAACGCAGTTTGAACATGGTGGTGGGGATGCTGGCAATCCTGAAAGCCGGCGGGGCCTACGTGCCGCTCGATCCGTCCTATCCCTCCATGCGCCTTATGCAGATCCTCGCGGATGCGTCGCCAAGGATTATGCTCAGTGATTTCTCCGGACGGAAAGCTTTGAGTGCGAAAGCGCTGGAACGGCTAATGGTGGTTGATCTGGATGAAGATGACCTGCAGAGGACGGAGCAACCGGCCACCGATCCTGACCCGAAAACGTTCGGACTCAATTCACATCATCTCGCCTACGTGATTTATACCTCCGGCTCTACCGGAATCCCAAAGGGCGTGATGATCGAGCATGCAAATGCCACGAACCTGATTACGTGGGCAACGAAAGTCTTCTCCGTCTCTGAGATGGCACACACGCTCTTCTCAACGTCAATTCAATTCGATGTTTCTGTTTTTGAGTGTTTCGTGCCTCTGGCCTGCGGGGGCACTTTGTATTTGGTGGACGACGTACTTGCCATGCTGCGTCCCCGGCACTCTGTTTCACTCATGTCTACCGTGCCCTCAGCTATGACGGCCGTACTGGACCAGCACGCCTTGTTGCCGTCTCTTGGTACGATCAACCTTGCAGGGGAGCCGCTAAAAAAGACATTGATTGAAAAAGTCTTTGCGCGGAGCAATGCCACGCGTGTCTGCAATCTCTACGGCCCCACAGAAACAACCACCTACTCTACGTGGATTTCCTTCAGGCGAGATGAAAAGATCGTTGAAAGCATCGGCCGGCCGGTCGCGAACACACAGATTTACCTGCTGGACAAGAATAAGCACCCGGTGCCCTTGGGTGCCGTGGGAGAGATATATATCGGAGGCGCCGGCGTGGCGCGCGGATATCTCAATCGCCCGGAACTGACGCAGGAGCGGTTTCTGACTAATCCTTTCAGCAGGCATCCTAAAGCACGGATGTATAAGACGGGAGACTTAGGCCGATTCCGTGAGGATGGGACGATTGAGTATCTGGGACGGAATGATTTTCAGGTAAAGATTCGCGGCTTCCGCGTTGAATTGGAAGAAATCGAAGCAGCATTGGCCAGGTGTGCCGGGGTGCGTGAAGCCGTGGTGCTGGCGCGCGACGACCACTCAGGAGACAAGCGCCTGGTGGCTTACATTACAACGACGGCAGACAGAGCGTTGCCCCTTGATGTTGAAGGCTTGCGCTCCCATCTGAGTTCTCTGCTTCCGGGGTACATGGTCCCAGCCGTTTATGTATTGCTGGAGAAGCTGCCATTAACGCCCAATGACAAGGTGGATCGCAAAGCGCTGCCGCCTCCCGATGACGGTGCGTATGCAACACGGGCGTATGAATCTCCCGTGGGTGAAATGGAGACGAGCATAGCGCGGGTCTGGATGCAAGCGCTCAAGCTTGAGCGCATAGGACGGCATGACAACTTCTTTGAGATCGGTGGCCATTCGCTGCTGATAGTAAAGATAATGACCTTGCTTCGGCAACTTGGCATCCGCACAACCATCGCCGATCTTTTTAATCACCCGACGATTGAGTCATTTGCGGCTTTCCTGTCCAAAATGCCGGCGAAAAGTTCTTCCCATGGCGTGCAACGGATCCGCGAAGGCACCCAGGTTCCACTCTTCCTGGCGCACGATGCCGGCAGCGAGCTGTATTTTTCCACTCTGGCAAGATTTCTACCCAGGGAGTTGCCGGTTTATGGTCTTCCAAGTGTTCCGTCAGACGAGCCCCAACTGCACAGCATGCGTGCGATGGCAGAGCGCATGGTTCACATGATTCATGATGCACAACCGGAAGGGCCGTACCGTCTTGCGGGGTGGTCCTTTGGAGGCCTCTTAGCTTATGAAATCGCCCAGTTGCTCCTGAATCGGGGAGACACTCTGAAGCTTCTGGCTCTGATTGACGCCTGGAACATTGAAGGCCGCAGTGTTGAGAACAGGCAAAGGAGAACCCCTGAGGCAGTACTCGTAGATCTTTGCGAGAGGCAAAAGGAACTACGCAACGAGGTCTCCCCCACGCTATTCAATACGCCCGATAGAACTTCTGGGTTCAATGAATTGTTAGAGCACTATCGGGCCGTGAACGCACTACCGGATAATTTCGCCCATCTTGCTCCCGAAGAGGTACGTGCGGAATGCTGCAAGCTCGAACATCACCTGCAAGTGATGGAAGCCTACAATCCACGCCCTATCGGAATTCCTGTTCATTTGTTTGTAGCCAGTGAGCGGTTTTTGCAACCGTCATCCCCATCTCTCGGCTGGGAACGTTGTGTACCTGAACACCTCTTACAGGTCCACACCGTGCCGGGGAACCATCACTCCATGCTGAGGCCTCCTCATATCAAAACCCTGGGCCGGCAACTCACAGAGTGTCTGGTGCCAGCCGTGATAGTACCTCATTCCTTGCAAGTTCCTCAGGCCGCAGCCGGCGACTAAAAGAAGTCCTGTTGGGTTGCTGCCGCTGATATCAAGAAATATGCCTGTAAGCCGGTTCGCGCATTTACATGACTTCCTGCTGATTTGGGCAGGCCAATTGATCTCCTCTGTGGGATCACGGCTCTCGGGCTTTGCGCTGGGCATCTGGATCCTGCGCAGTACCGGTTCGACTACTTACTTCGCGATGACATTTGTGGCAATGACCATACCGGCGCTCATCATTTCGACGGTCGCCGGCGCTCTGGTGGATCGCTGGGACCGGCGCCGGACCATGATTGCTTGTGACGCGATCTCGGCGGTCATCATGCTGGCGCTGGCTGGTCTTTGTGCTGTCGGCAATTTAACGGTTTGGCACATTTATCTCGCGGTCGGGACGTCGTCTCTGTTCAATGCGTTTCGTACGCCGGCGTTTGCGGCAAGCATTCCGCTACTCGCCAGGCGCGACGAATTGCCAAGAGTGAATGGCATGGCGCAAAGCGGTAACGCGGTCGCGGAAATGATCGGGCCATTGCTGGGAGGCGTTCTTGTCATGGCCATGAGCTTGCAGGCGATTCTGTTCATTGATGCTCTGAGCTTTTGGGTGAGCATGGCAGCGCTGATGAGAGCGAATATTCCGCGGCCTGCGTCCGCTGCCGGAAATCGGCGTGAGGGACTCTTGCGTGAAGCAGTAATCGGCTGGCGTTATGTGCAGGAGAGACCCGGCCTCGTGGGATTACTGACCATACATAGTTCGAACAATTTTGTGTTTTCTGTTGCACGTGTCGTGATCACTCCACTGCTTTTGTCATTTTCTGATCCGGCGGGAGTAGGCGTGCAGTACGCCATCAGCGGCAGCGGCCTTTTACTGGGCGGCATTGGCATGACCTTGTGGGGTGCTCCGCAAAAACGAATTTATGGCGTGCTCATCTTTTCATTGTTAGCCGGCGTTTGCACGGCCGCGCACGGTATCCGGCCGTCGTTTACTTTGGTTGCGGTGTCCGGCTTTTTTCTGTTTCTGATGTTGCCGGTGATTGCCGCATCAAGCAGCTCCATCTGGCAGGCCAAAGTGCCGGCCGGCCTGCAAGGCCGCTGCTTCGCGATCCAGAAAATGACATTTTATGCGTCAAGCGTATCCGGTTACTTCCTGGCCGGCCCGCTCGCCCGCCATCTGTTTGAGCCGCTGCTGCAAAAAGGCGGGCTGCTGGCCGGATCAATCGGTTTGATCGTCGGCGTTGGGCCGGGGCGCGGATTTGGATTGATGTTCATCGCACTGGGGATATGGATGGCGTTGACCGCCATCATCGGATTTACTGCGCCGGCGATTCGGCGAATCGATGAAATGGCGGACGCATTCTCGGCGCCGCTTAAGGTTGCCGGGTCCGCAACTGGCCTGCAGGCGGAAATGGCCGCAGGTGATTGACATGTGTGCATTTGGCAGGAGTATTGCCGTCTGAAGGAGGAATGTATGAAGGCAGCGAAAGCGACTATTGATATTAGAACCGATGACCAATCCCCGCGTGATCATGCGCCGGCAGCTTGCCTTGATAACGAAGCGGTGAACTACGCTGAAGGTCTTACTGAAGTCCCTCTGCCTCGATTGATGCGGGTTTCAGAGATTGAACAGAACTATAGTCCGGCATCTCCGCTGGGTCTTGTCGTGGGCTGGATTCGCGGCTTTCTAGCTCGCCCTCACCCCGAGTTAGGCCGTCCAGGCCTGGTCTGTCCGTTTGTTCCGAGCGCGCTCAAGATGGATTCGATATGGCTGACTGAAATGGCGGAGACGGTCCCGACCTTCGAACGCCTCTCCGCAATCATCACCGGTTACCGCAGTGTTTTTCTGGAAACCGAGCCCAGGAGCGGTCCGGAGGCAATGAATAAGGTATTTCTCGTGGCCTTCCCTTCCTTCGGACCAGATGGTACAGCAGTCATAGAGAGAGTACAGTCAACGCTGAAGAGATACTTTGTCGACATGGGCCTGCTGGTGGGCGAGTTTCACTCGGCGAATGCAAACCCGGGCCTGCACAATCCTGATTTTCGGCCCTTGCGCAGCCCTGTGCCCATGCTGGCAATCCGTCACCTGGTGGAATCGGATCTGGCTTTTTTGAACCGCGACTTTTATTCACCTTCCCTGCGCGCCACATACCTGCGGTCCTACCTTTTCCGCCTCGGCGGCAGGCTGAGCCAGCTCAAGTTTAATGAAGCCCTGGATGGGCTCATCTCCGCGGAAGTGGTCCTGGCTTCCAGCCCTGACTAGATCTCATCTTTTTCGATCCACATGTTTTAGTTCACACACATTTCCATTCCAATGACACGCGAAAAGTTTGCAGATGTTAACGGCCACGCGGCAAAGACGGGTGTGGCCATTGTGGGCGGCGGCCCTGCAGGCTCGCTGCTCGCACTAGCGCTTGCACAAAGGGGCTACGCGATTGACCTCTATGAGCGCCGCTCCGATCCGCGCAAGCAAATGGCGGGCCACGGAAAGTCCATTAACTTGGGTCTGTCGAAACGCGGCATGCAGGCCCTGCAAATGGTTGGCTTACTGGATGCGGTCCTCGAAAGATCGGTGGCGATGCGGGGGCGCGTCATCCACTCCATGGACGGCACGGTGCGCTTCCAGCCCTATGGAAAGAACATGGCTGAGGTTCTGCATTCCGTGGACCGCGATGAACTCAACCGCAGGCTTCTGGAAGAGGCTGGGCGATATCCATCAGTAAAGCTGCATTTCGAGCACCGGCTTGTGCGTGTAGACAAGCAATCGCGTGAGCTCGAATTCAACGTGTCAGACCAGCGCATAAGAGTGTGTCCGGAATGGGTCATTGCTGCTGACGGCGCCTTTTCAACCATGCGGCGGGAACTGCAGCACGGAGAGCGTGCCGACTATCACCAGGAATTTCATGAATGGGGGTACATGGAACTTACACTCCATGCGGCGCCTGACGGTACATCAAAGGTGGAGTTGACGGCGTTGCACGTATGGCCGCGCCGCCACTGCATGATCGTTTCCCATCCGAATCTCAACGGTTCGCACACGCTGACGCTATTGCTTCCCTTCCGGGGTGAAGACAGTTTTGAGACCCTGCGCACGCCGGCGGAAATTGAAACGTTGTTCACAAAGTATTTCCCGGACTTGATTCCCCTGCTGCCTGATCTGGTGGAGCAGTGCATGAAACATAGCCCTGCCAGCATGGTGACCACGCGCACCGCGCCCTGGGCTTTTGAAGATTGGGCAGTTCTGGTCGGTGATGCTTGCCACGCTGTCTATCCGTTCTATGGGCAAGGCATGAATGCTGCCTTCGAAGATTGCTCCGTGCTTGTGAGGGAGTTGAACGAGTGCAAGGGCGACAGGGAAATCGCCTTTCAAAGATACGAACTGGCAAGGCGTGCCCACACCGACGTGTTGTGCGACTTGACCAAAGCAGCTTGTGTGGAACTCCGGCAAAAGGTGCGTTCGCCGTGGTTTCTCGCACGCAAGCGGCTGGACTTGGCCATCCATCGCTTGCTACCGCAGGCATGGACTCCCCTATACACCATGGTTGCACATACAACCATTCCTTATGCGGAAGCGCTCGCGCGCTCGCGACGGCAGGACCGCATCCTTCTTTTGTCTTCGGCCGCGCTAGCGCTGCTAACGATGGGTGCAGGCGTTTTTTACGTCTTGGGCAGGTGAATACATGGTTTTCAATTCCCTTACCTTCGTCGTCTTCTTTGTGGTGGTGCTGCTATTGCACAACCTGCCGCTTCCCTGGGGCGTAAAAAAATTCAACTTGCTCGTGGCCAGTTATCTGTTTTATGCCGCGTGGAACCCTCCATTCATTCTGCTGCTATGGGCATCAACGGTGGTGGATTGGCTCGTCGCCCGCCAGATACACCGCCAGGAGGCGCACACACGCCGCAAGGCATGGCTCATCGTCTCGCTCGTGGTGAATCTGGGATTTCTCGGGTTCTTCAAGTATGGCAATTTCGTGCTGGGGAATTGGCACGGGCTCATGAATGCCGTGGGGGTGCACTACCGGCAGCCGGAGTGGAACATCCTGCTGCCTGTAGGCATTTCTTTCTATACGTTTCACTCAATGTCGTACACGCTGGACATCTATTGGAGGCGCGTAGAACCGATCCCAAAGCTGTTCGACTTTGCACTCTTCGTCGCATTTTTCACCCAGCTTGTTGCCGGCCCTATCCTGCGGACCTCTGACCTGGTACCGCAGTTTGCCCGTCCGCGAACCGCAACTCGTAACCAGCTTTGCTGGGGGCTGGCTCTGATGACATTTGGCTTGTTCGAGAAGGTGGTACTTGCCGATGGAGCATTCGCCCCGGTTGCTGATGCTGTCTTTAGGGCCAAAAGCCCCGTTAGCTTCCTGGATGCATGGCTTGGTACGCTGGCTTTTTCCGGGCAGATCTTTTGTGACTTTGCCGGATACTCCATTGTCGCCATCGGAGCTGCTTTGTGTCTCGGCTTCAATATTCCTAACAACTTTAAATTCCCTTATGCGGCCACAGGCTTCTCGGATTTCTGGCGGCGGTGGCATATCTCTCTTTCCACCTGGTTGCGGGACTACCTCTATATACCTCTCGGGGGCAATCGCAAGGGCGAAGCCAGGACATATGCCAATCTCATGATCACGATGCTCCTGGGTGGTTTGTGGCATGGCGCAAATTGGACCTTTGTTTTTTGGGGAGGATTGCACGGCACCTATCTCGCGGCTGAACGATGGATCAAAGCACATGCCGCAAGGTGGCGAGTCTGGAACGGCTGGGCTCCCAAGCTGCTTCTGGTGCTGGTTACCTACACTCTGGTCAACGTGGCATGGGTTTTCTTCCGCGCCAAAAGCCTGCCTGCAGCCATCACCATGTTGGGATCGATGTTTGGCGTGCATGCGCATGTCGCGCCGGTTTTGCCGACGGTAAAGATCCTTGAAACGCTCGTCTGCATTACCGGAGTTCTGGTGGCGCAGTGGTGCATGCGCGATCGCACGCTGGAAGACTTTGTTGCCCAATCCTCGCCACGGGTGCTAGCGACTGCATGGGCCTGCATGGCGTTTGCCATCATCATCACGCAAGGGAGAGGCGATGCATTCATCTATTTCCAATTCTGAGTCGACAGTCATTGAGGCGCCTCGCCCTCAATTGAAGGTCGTCGAAAGCCCCGTCCCTATCGTCAGTCCGCCGGCGAGAGGATTTGAGCGTCCGGTTCCGGCGCTGCCGTGGCTGCGCATACTCCTGGGAGTTGTCTCGGCCACCTTTGTCCTGATGTTTGCCTGGGAGCTTGAAATGCGGCATCTGGGGTTACGCGCAGGTGATCTCGACGATGGACGCGCGGAGTGGGCTGTGGAGCGGCGTAAAGTTGACGCCAGCCCACGAGATTCTGTGGTTATCATTGGCGACTCGCGCATCCTTCTGGACACCGACCTGGCCACTTGGCAGAGACTTACCGGCCGCCGTCCTATTCAACTCGCGCTCCTGGGCGCAAACGCGCGGCCCATCCTGCACAATCTTGCCGACGACGAGCATTTTACCGGGCTCCTTGTTATAGGCACCGCGGAGTTCTCTTATTTCAGTGACGATACCGTGCCGGGGGTACTCAGGTACATGAAGAACGAGTCTCCATCGCAGCGCACGGGACTTCAACTCCATCAAATACTCTCCCGGTATTTCGCGTTCCTTGATAGCAACTACACCCTCTTCAAGCTTCTGGAAAGGCACAAGTGGCCGGAGCGCAAAGGGGTGGTAAGTCCTTATGAAGACGTGTGGAAACTCAGCGAATCCTATGACGATCGCCAGACGTACCTCTGGAACCGGCTCGAACGAGACGACTACCTGCGCCGGCAAGCGCAAACGATCTGGACAGAGTTTTTCAGCGGCCCTCCCGTGAAGGCAGACAAGGTTGAGCGGATCATTGCCAGCACGAAGGTTGACATTGATCGAATCCGCGCCCGCGGAGGCGAGGTGGTCTGGATCCGTCCTCCCTCGAGCGGCCAGCTCCTCAATATAGAGAAAGTTCGTTATCCGCGCGGGAAAGTCTGGGACAAGCTGATGAATGATACCAGATCATTTGGAGTGTACTTCGAGGATGATCCGGCGATGCGAGGTCTTTCTTGCCCCGACTGGTCGCACCTCTCCCGGGCGTCGGCCACGGCATTTACGGACGAATACGTGCGCGTGCTTCGTGACCACGTCGAGTGGTTAAGAGCTCATAGCAACAATTCCAATTAAGAAATTCCTGCGGCAACCATCGTATCCCGGCGTATGCAGCGAGACTGCGTCCGGAGAATGACAGCAACACACATTACGAGGAGAACTGCCATGGCCGTCTCAGCGCAACATATTCCATTTCATCTGTACAAGTCCGAGCCTGCTTCCGCTCCGCATCTCGAGTATCGTCCGGATGTTGATGGCTTGCGTGCCATCGCGGTCCTGGCTGTAATTGTTTTTCACGCATTTCCCACCCTGTTGCCGGGGGGCTTTGTGGGCGTGGATGTTTTCTTCGTGATCTCCGGATTCCTGATTTCAGGAATCATACTGCGCGGGTTATCGCGAGGGCGTTTTAGCGTGCTGGAATTCTACGGACGCAGAATAAAACGCATTTTTCCCGCTCTCATTGTCATGCTGGCCAGCGTTTGGGTCCTTGGCAGGGCCATGCTTCTCGCAGATGAATTCCAGAGACTTGGAAAGCACGTTGCTTCCGGTGCGGGTTTCATGTTCAACCTGACCTTATTTATGGATACCAAGGCGTACTTTGGCGCCATTACAAGCCCGCTGATCCATCTATGGTCCCTTGGAGTGGAAGAGCAGTTCTATCTCTTCTGGCCGTTGTTCCTTCTGGTCACATGGAAGCTGGGAAAGAAACAATTTGGCGTGATCGTAACCGTTGCAGTGGTTTCTTTTATTTTGAATGTTGCCGCGGTTTCTGCTCATCCCCTGGCAGCTTTTTATTTGCCATGGAACCGCCTCTGGGAGTTGGCGCTCGGCGGAGTATTGGCTTATGGCCAACTCGACAAGGGTGGACAGCTTGCTCGAAGCGATTCAAGACTGGGCGCGGGAAAGTCCCGGCTCACCATGCTTTTTAGCCCGTCCTCCCGCGGGTTCCTGGGCGTGCTCCTTATACTTGTATCTTGTGTGATCATCAATGAACGCAGGGCTTTCCCGGGCTGGTGGGCTCTGGGGCCGTGCCTTGGCACCTTTTTGCTGATCTCCGCCGGCCCGCAGAGCTGGATCAATCGTCATTTATTAAGCCAACGAGTTATGGTCTTCATCGGATTGATCAGCTATCCGCTGTATCTCTGGCATTGGCCGTTGTTGTCGTTCGCCCATACTGCTAACTGGCGCGGTTTTACCCCGGTGATGAAAATAGCGGCAGTAGCGTCATCATTTATTCTGGCCACGCTGACCTATAAATACGTCGAGCGTCCGATTCGCACCTCGCCCAGAGTCCTGCGCCTGGCGGTACCGCTCTTCGCGACCATGCTGGTTTGCCTGTCAGTCGGCTACATGACGTTTAAAAACAACATACCTGCCAGAACGCTGTCTGCGGACATCAGCAAGTTTGTGCAGGCAGCAAAGGAACCAAATCCGTATCCAAGGCAGGAAGGATTCCTTACCATCGGGAACAGATCGCGAAGCACGCTGTACATCGGCGACAGCACCGTGGCGCAATACTATGGCCGCATTTCCAAAGTTCAGAAGGAGCATGCGGACAGCCACAAAGCCGTGTTTGCCTGGCAAGCCGGGTGTGCTCCCGATCCTGAATTGTCTCTGGTGAATGCCGCTGGATGCCAGAAACTGATTCAATCCGCGGTTGAGTACGCGAAAGCTCCGCAGGTGGATACCGTAGTGATTGGCTTCTGCTGGTATGCGTACTTTGTCGGCTTGATCCAGGCTGACAGGGTTGGTGAAGCCGGCCCGCTTGTGCCGCCAACCGACCGGGCGCTCAGCAATATAAAAAGCATGATTGCCGGATTCGTGAACCAGGGCAAGCGTGTCTACATTGTTCTCCAACTGCCGGTCGATGGTGGCTTCCCGCCGCGGCAAATGATCCGGCGTACTGTTTTCGGATCGGGTTTCCGAGTTGATTCCCGTCCCGCAGAACGAGCCTCGATCGCGAGAGCCATCGGTCCGTTCGTTTCCAGGCTTATCCAGATAGCAAATGACACGGGTGCACAAGTCATTGATCCTATGAATTCCCTATGCAATGAAAAGGACTGTTCGCCGGTAACTCCGGGGGGCGACCCTATTTACCACGATTCCTGGCACTTGCGCGCCAGCTATATTCAAGCCCACGTTAACTATATGGACCAAACCGTGCTAGCGCCCACCGATAAGACCGGTGCTGGTCTGTAAGAAAAGCGGCGATAAAATGAGCATCTTCTCTCCCTCACCCAAGCTTCCCTCGGAACGGCGCTTCGGACTTACATTCACCATTGCGCTGGCAGGGCTGGCGGTTTTCGGCATCATTCGCCATCGCAGCCCGACGGTCTATATGGTTTTCGCTGCAGCCAGCATTGTTTTCGCTCTGTTCACCCTGATTGCTCCCCAGGCGCTTGCTCCTTTGAATAAGCTTTGGTTTCGTTTTGGGGAATTACTCGGGAAAATTGTCAGCCCAGTTGTTCTCGGCATTATCTTTTTTGGAATTCTTGCGCCGCTTTCCGCTGGGCTCAGATTATTCGGGCGGGACGAACTACTACTGAAACGCCGTGCAGGCAAGTCCTATTGGATTGACCGCACTCCGACGCCAGAAATTGCCGATTCATTCAAGAACCAGTTTTGAATTCAAAATTTGGCCGATCCTCTGCAAGTTCGAAGAACTTCAACAATCAATGGAGGTATAAGCAATGGGCGCATTCATCAAAGAACTATGGGCTTTTCTGCGTGTCCGCAAAAAGCTGTGGGTTTCTCCAATCATCTCCCTCATTATCGTGATTGTAGCTTTGCTGATCGTGGCTGAAGGCTCGGTCATCGCTCCATTCATCTATTCCCTCTTTTAATCGGCAAACTCTCTCCGATTGGAAAGCTGGCTTTATGAACATACTTGGCCTTTCGGCCTTCTATCACGATTCTGCCGCTTGTCTGCTGGTAGACGGCGAACTTGTCGCTGCCGCTCAGGAAGAACGGTTCACGCGCAAAAAGCACGATCCTGGTTTTCCGGAGAAGGCAGCACAGTATTGCCTCAATTCAGCCAACTTGCGACCAGCAGATATCGATTACGTTGTCTTTTACGACAAACCATTTTTAAAGTTTGAGCGCATCTTTGAAACCTATCTGGCGTTTATCCCAAAAGGGTTTCGCAGTTTTGCCACATCGCTCCCAATCTGGCTCAAGGAAAAGCTGTTTCAGAAGACCCTGATCGTCGATTCTCTCTCGAATTGCTTTCGTGAAAAATGCGATTGGTCTGCCCGGCTGCGGTTTTCCGAGCACCATCTGAGCCATGCTGCGTCCGCGTTCTTTCCTTCGCCGTTCGAAGAAGCCGCGATTCTCACTATGGATGGGGTTGGCGAATGGACTACAACTTCTGTTTTCCTCGGCAAAGATAACCGCATATCACCATGCAAAGAGATCCGGTTTCCGCATTCGCTCGGCCTGTTGTACTCCGCTTTCACTTATTACACCGGGTTCAAGGTCAACTCCGCTGAATACAAAGTTATGGGCTTGGCTCCCTATGGTGAACCGCGCTATGTGGATTTGATCAAAAAGCACCTCATCGATATTCGGGAAGACGGCTCTTTTCATCTTGATATGCGCTATTTCGACTACTGCACCGGCCTGACCATGACCAATGACAGGTTCAATGCGCTCTTCGG